>DFEN01000108.1 GCA_002368685.1 Lachnospiraceae bacterium UBA3801 | reverse complement strand
GAATAGTTCTGTTAAGATCATCCTCTGTATCGCCTTCTACAAAATCATCATTATTTGAAGGAAGATATGTAATAAGATTTCTTATTTCTGTAAGAGCTGAAGCATCATCAGCACATACCTTATCAACCTGATTTGTATTTTCGCTCATATATGCAGCTGATGCTGTATCAAGCTTCTCCTCATAATTACCCTCGATAGCATTTGGGCTATTTACAAAAAGCTTTGCAGAATCAACCATGATTGTGAAATCAGTAAGTGATGTCAGAACTCCAACGCCACCTCCTGCATTTCCGAATATAGCTGTAATCTGTGGAATAACTCCTGAAGCCATAGTGAACTTCTTGTAAAGTGCACCAAAGCTGTGAAGTGAATCCGTTGCTTCCTGAAGTCTGAGACCGGCACAATCAATAAGACCAATAACTGGTGCTCCAACCTTCATAGCAAGACTATAGATTGAAGAAATCTTCTTTGCATGCATTTCACCAATTGCTCCACCAATAACAGAAGCATCCTGGCTGTACACGTAAACAAGTCTTCCGTCAATCTGACCATACCCTGTGATTACGCCATCCTTTGGGGTATCGACATCCTGAGTGTTAAAATCAGTAGCTCTGGCTCTAACCTCAGAACCGATTTCAACAAAACTTGCGTCATCAAGTAATGTGTTAATTCTCTCACTTGCTGACAATTTAAGCTTGTCGCTCATTTAACTTTCCTCCATATATATTTTTTTGTGAAAATCCATTAAATGGACCAATTTTCGCCTTTTATATTATATGCATTTGACCTTTATATTTCAAGCGAAAATAATATTATTTTGGAGCATTAAAAAAGCCAATAAAACAGCTTTTTGATATAAAAACTATCTTATTGGCTTAAATGTTAAATATATACTTATTTTCTACTTATAAGACTTGATTACGCCCTTATTTTTAACCAGATAATCAATAAGTGACACAACCGTAAGAATAAGTGAGGCATATATAAGAATCTGCTCAAATATATGAATTGGTGTAGACGCATTTGGGAATACAGTTGCAAGATCAGGTATCATTACACAAAGCATGACCATTGTGACTGCTGTCTTTACCTTGCCCCACCATCCAGCTGCTATAACTATACCATTATCAGCTGCTACTAGTCTGAATCCACTAATAATGAATTCTCTTGAAATAATAACTATTACTATCCATGCTGGAATTCTGTCAAACTCTATAAGCGCTATCATCGCAGCTGAAACAAGGAGCTTGTCAGCAAGCGGATCCATAAACTTTCCAAAGTCAGTAACTAGGTTGTATTTTCTAGCAATCTTTCCATCTACCATGTCTGAAAGGGATGCGATTATATATATTGCAAGGGCTATCCATTTATTAGCAGGTATAGCACTTATATAAAATACAACTAAAAAGACTGGTATAAGTATCACACGAAATATAGTTATTTTATTAGGTAAATTCATTATTATTTCCTCTCGTCATTATTTGAGTTTATTTTTGAGATAAGGATATTTATACTAATCTAGCTTCAAGATCGTATACATCTGAATCAGTAATAACTACTCTCACAATCTCACCTGAGATTAGCTCTTTATCTGAATCAATAAAAATCATACCATCTATATCTGGAGCGTCCATATAAGAACGAGCCACATATACATCATCATCTGATAAATATCCGTCAATTATAACATCGAACTCTTTATCGATATAAGATTCAAGCTTTTCAGCTGAAATGTCCTGTTGCAGGAGCATTATATCTTCAAGGCGTTCATTTTTAGTTTCATCATCTATCTGATCATCAAATGTTGCCGCAGGAGTTCCTTCTTCCTGAGAATAAGTAAATACACCAACATGATCAAGCCTTAATTCTGCAAGTGTATCTAACAGAAGCTCATGCTCATCAGGTGTTTCCCCTGGAAATCCTGTAATAATTGTAGTTCTGATAATGATATCAGGCATCTTAGCTCTTAGCTTCTCAACAACTTTTCTGATTCCTGCATTATCTATTCTACGTCCCATTCTCCTAAGTACATCATCTTCAGTATGCTGAATAGGCATATCTATGTAATGAAGCGCCTTAGGATTTCGAGCCATCTCATCGATTAGCTCATCATATATTTCTTCTGGATAAGCATATAATAATCTTATCCATTCAATTCCATCTATCTTTGAAAGTTCACGGAGAAGCTCATGAAGCTTTTTCTCTCCATATAGATCAACTCCGTAATAAGTAGTTTCCTGAGCTACAAGAATAAGCTCTTTAACTCCTGAATCAGCAAGAACCTTAGCCTCGCTGATAATAGCATCCATAGGAATACTCTTATATTTACCCTTGAAATAAGGTATAGCGCAATATGTACAACGCTTATCGCAACCATCTGCTATCTTAAGATACTCAAGGTATGGTCGTTCAGTAACAACACGAGAAATAATAGTTCTATCAGGATATGGAGCATCGAGTTCCTCGAATCTCATAACCTTATTATCGGCATCTACTTTATTTGCTTTATCTGAAGCCTCTTTTGACCTAAGTTCATCAATAACATCCACTATAGAGTCGAGACTCATAGTACCTATAAATGCATCAACTTCAGGAATCTCTTTCTCTATCTGATCCTTGTATCTCTGAGCCATACAACCTGTGCATATAAGATATTTAAGACGCCCCTCCTTAAGCTGTGCTAGTTCAAGGAGCTTATCTATACTCTCTTGTGTAGCAGACTCAATGAAGCAACAGGTATTAACTACTGCAACATCAGCTTCATCAGGATCTGAAGTTAAATTGTAATCGCTGGAATCGATAAGTCCCAGCATTCTTTCACTATCAGCTGTATTCTTATCACAGCCTAGTGTCACTAATACTACATTGTACATTTCATATCCTATTTCGATTCAAAAACATTATACAGAATTACAAAGTGAGTAAATAAGAACCGACCCCATATACTCATATATGCAAAACAGAACCGTCCCTATTTGCACATTAGGGCTGACTGGAGGCAGTTGTTCATAAGTTCTGCGATAGTCATAGGTCCTACACCACCTGGAACTGGAGTAATCTTTCCAGCAACCTCAGCGGCACTATCAAAATCAACATCTCCACAAAGCTTCTTAGTTCCATCAATTCTGTGGATTCCTACATCGATAACTGTAGCCCCCTCTTTGATGTATGAACCATCTATAAACTTAGGCTGACCAATAGCAACTACAAGAATATCAGCAGCTTTGCATATCTCCTTAAGATTCTTAGTATGTGAATGGCAAATAGTAACTGTAGCATTCTCTCTTAGAAGAAGTACGCTCATTGGTTTACCAACGATATTACTTCTACCAACTACAACGGCATTTGCTCCATCAAGTACTGTACCACTTCTCTTTAGAAGCTCAATCACACCAGCAGGTGTACATGATACGAAGCCAGGAACGCCGATACTAAGTCTACCAACACTCTCAGGATGGAAACCATCAACATCCTTATTAGGACTAATAGCTCTGATAACCTTATCCTCATCTAAATGCTTAGGAAGTGGAAGCTGTACAAGTATACCATTTACGGAATCATCTTCATTCAGATCCTTTATAAGCTTCATAAGCTCTTCCTGAGTTGTCTCCTCTGGAAGCTCAAATGATTTGGAGTTAATACCTGTATATTCACATGCCTTCTTCTTATTACCTACATATACAGTTGAAGCAGGATCATTTCCCACCAAGATAACTGCAAGAGTAACCTCAACACCCTGAGCTTTAAGCTCAGCTACCTTCTCCTTAACCTCGTCCTTTAAATCCTGTGATATCTTCTTACCATCAATTAATTCAGCCATTTTATATAATTTTTCTCCTATTTATTTATATTGCTTCGACATCTGAAATATGCCTGACAAACGATAGCGGAGTCCACTTAGTGAGACCGAGCTCGTGGACGACGGGTTTGCGCTTCGACCTAACAATCAATCGTCTTGAATAAATGACCGGTCGATAGTGCAAAGAGGAGTCCCAAAGAGAGCGACGGTCGAACTTAGTGAGCGCAGCGTGTTTGGCAGGTATATTATCAGACTAAAAGCAATCTAATAAAGCACTTGCCGCGGAAATCTTTAGAAAAGTCCTACAATCTCACCAGACTCCAGCACATCAATACGCTCTGCCGCAGGACTCTTAGGAAGTCCAGGCATAGTCATAATCTGACCAGCTATCGCAACTACGAATCCAGCACCTGCAGACACATAAACTTCTCTTATATTAACCTTGAATCCAGTAGGTCTACCCAGAAGCTTCTGATCATCTGAAAGTGAATACTGAGTCTTAGCCATACATACAGGTACATTTCCGAATCCAAGAGCCTCCAGCTTCTTAAGAGCATTGTTAGCCTCTGGACTATATTCAACACCATCTGCACCATAGATTTCCTTAGAGATTGTCTCAATCTTCTCCTTAAGACTAAGATCATCCTCGTAGAGGAACTTGAAGTTAGGACTTCCTTCTTCGACAGCATCAAGAACCTGCTTAGCAAGCTCGATACCACCGTCTCCGCCCTTCTCCCAAACCTCTGAGATAGCGAAGCGACATCCTCTTTCCTCTACAAATTCTTTGATTGCAGCAACTTCTGCATCTGTATCAGCAACGAACTTGTTGATAGTAACGACAACAGGTACGTTGTACTTCTTGAGATTCTCGATGTGCTTACCAAGATTAACGATACCCTTCTTAAGAGCCTCAACATTCTCCTGATTTAGCTCATCCTTTGGAATTCCGCCATTATATTTCAAAGCTCTTGCTGTAGCAACAAGTACTACTGCATCTGGCTTGATTCCAGCCATACGGCACTTAATATCAAGGAACTTCTCAGCACCAAGATCAGCACCGAAACCAGCCTCTGTTATAACAAGATCAGCAGCCTTAAGAGCAAGCTTTGTAGCTCTTACTGAGTTACAACCATGAGCGATATTTGCAAATGGACCACCATGTACAAATACAGGATTGTTCTCCAGTGACTGAATCAGGTTAGGTCTGATAGCATCCTTAAGAAGAACTGTCATAGCACCAACCGCCTTAAGCTGTGCAGCTGTAACAGGCTCATTAT
Organism: Lachnospiraceae bacterium UBA3801; assembly: GCA_002368685.1. GTDB lineage: Bacteria > Bacillota > Clostridia > Lachnospirales > Lachnospiraceae > Eubacterium_Q. Next base: position 6,514 of record DFEN01000108.1, on the reverse strand, counting down.
CATAGTTATATGCAACGATTATTCTACCAAGTCTAGCCTTGAGGTCTTCAAGATTCTCAGCCAGACAAAGAATAGCCATAACCTCTGTTGCAACTGTTATACAGAAATGATCTTCTCTAACAACACCGTCAAGTCTCTTTCCAAGACCAACAGTTATATTCCTAAGAGCTCTATCATTCATATCCAGACATCTCTTAATTACAACTCTCTTAGGATCGATACGAAGTTCATTTCCTTGAAGTAAATGATTATCAAGCATAGCACAAAGAAGGTTATTTGCAGAAGTTATAGCATGGAAATCACCTGTAAAATGCAGGTTAAGCTTATCCATAGGAACAGCCTGAGCATATCCACCACCGGCAGCTCCACCCTTTATACCGAAGCAAGGTCCAAGGGATGGTTCTCTGATAGCTACTACTGAATTGATATCCAGCTTTCTCATAGCATCACCAAGACCAAGTGTTACTGTAGTCTTTCCCTCACCTGCTGGAGTTGGATTGATAGCTGTAACAAGTACAAGCTTACCATTCTCCTTATCAGCTAATTTTCCGATGAATTCATCGCTAAGCTTAGCCATGCTTTTTCCGTACATTTCGATATCATCTTCAGTAGCGCCGATCTTCTCAGCGATTTTTCTGATATCAACCATCTTTGCTTCTTGTGCGATTTGGATGTCTGTTTTCATAATAAACTCCTTTTATTATTTATTTACCCTCGAGAATATAACTTAGTTTTCTTTAAGACATACTATCTAGTCTTTCATCAAACTCTGTCATATTCATCAGTATCTTTCTAGGCTTTGTACCTTCTTCAGGTCCTACGACGCCAAACTCTTCCAGCTGATCCATTATACGAGCCGCTCTGTTGAATCCAATTCTAAGCATTCTCTGAAGATATCCGATAGATGCCTTGTCCTTTTCAATTACGAATCTAGCCGCATCCTCGAAATATTCATCATATCTGTCGCCATCATCAGAGGATGAACCGCCAGTTGCTCCGGCGCCACCACCAACATTTGATGAATCAATGCTCTGTGTTACTTCTTCATCATAGGAGGCTTCAGCATTATCCTTAATGTAATTAACAACCGCCATAACCTCATCATCATCGATAAATGCCCCCTGAACTCTGACAGGCTTTGTATATCCTGTTGGATAGAATAACATGTCACCCTTACCAAGTAGCTTCTCTGCTCCTACCATATCAAGGATTGTTCTTGAATCAACTCCAGAAGAAACCGCAAATGCGATTCTAGAAGGAACATTCGCCTTGATAAGACCTGTGATAACGTCAACTGATGGTCTCTGAGTAGCAATAACGAGGTGAATACCTGCTGCTCTTGCCAGCTGTGACAGTCTAACTATGCTGTCCTCAACCTCTTTATGAGCTACCATCATCAGATCAGCCAGCTCATCGACAATAACAACCAGTTGATACATATGCTTAAACATAGGATCCTCGTTAGGTCCCTGTTCATTTACCTTCTTATTAAAGCCTTCGATGTTTCTTACATTATAATTTGCAAAAAGCTGATATCTCTTAGTCATTTCATCAACTGCCCAGTTAAGAGCTCCTGCTGCCTTCTTAGGATCAGTTACAACAGGAATAAGCAGATGAGGTATTCCATTATAAGATGTCAGCTCGACCATCTTAGGGTCTACCATTATAAGTCTTACATCCTCAGGTGAGGACTTATAGAGAATACTCATTATAAGAGTATTTATACAAACAGATTTACCAGAACCTGTGGCACCAGCAATAAGTAAGTGAGGCATCTTGGCGATATCGCTTATAACGAGCTGACCACTGATGTCCTTACCAACCGCAAATGCAACATTAGACTTAAATCTTCTGAAGAGATCATTATCTATAAGGTCTCTAAAATATACAACCTGGTTAGTCTTGTTAGGTATCTCTATACCAATAGCAGCTTTTCCGGGAATAGGTGCTTCTATTCTGATATCTGCAGCAGCAAGTGCCATCTTGATATCATTTTCAAGAGAAAGTATCTTATTAACTCTGACCCCCTGCTCAGGCTGCAGCTCATATCTTGTAATAGCAGGACCAACGCTACAATTTGTTATAGTAACATTTACACCGAAGCTTTCAAGTGTAGACTTAAGAGTAATAGCCGTCTCTCTAACAGTTGCATCCCCAGTTTTATCATAGGAGGATCTTCCACCTGATCTAAGAAGCTTAACTGGAGGGAACTTGTATTTTTTCTTGGAATCAGAACGCTTGCTTATCTCATTGGATATTTCCTTAGTCGCCTCATTCTTATCCTTCTCAGTAACCTTCTCAACCTCTTCAGGCTCCTCCTGAACTGTTCTCTTCTTAGGCCCCTTATAGCTTTCAGTTACCGAACCACTACTCTCCTCATACCTTGTATCACTACCAAGAGGATCATTATATGTAGAAGGATCAACCTCCAGCTCGAAGAAATCCTTCGGCTTATATTCAGGAGCTATCTCAGTAACCGCCTTTATTTCCTTGAGTGAATCCTTTGGCTTCGCCTGTAATGTGTCACCTGTTGGTTCAAGCACCTTGATATCACTAAGTATTCCGCTGTCAGACTTAACATCCTTCAGCTCCTGAGCGGCAGGAATCTTGACATCAACCATCTTGGATCTTTTTTGCCTCTTTGCAAGAGCTCTCTCCTTAGCTTTCGCCTCAGCTCTTGCCTTAGCCTCTTCTTCTGATTTTCTGATTATTTCTTCTATTTCACGCTCTTCATCATCGTCGTAATCTTCATCGTCATCATCATTATAAACAGCTTCTCTAAGATTAAGGAACATGAATAGTCTACCAATGTCCGCTAGACGAACATTAGTAACCACAATAATAGCAATAAGCGCAAGAAGTACAGTTATGATAACAGCGCCTACTCTACTAAGAAGCTTAGCGATAAGAACTATTATTCCACCGAATATTACACCACCACCTCTATGATCAGAATATCCATCAAAATAAAGCTCTTTTATTCCAACTCCTTTTGTTCCAACAACCAGCTGACATATAAAACCAAATGCCAGGAATAGAACCATTATCCATATAAGCTTCTTGATAAGCTTAGGCTTAGGTCCATTTGCCATAATGAAGCAAAATGCCACAAAGAAAAACAGCGGCAACACATAAAAAGCAGCTCCGAAGAGTCCAAAGAAAAATCCACTGAAAATCTTACCGACTTTTCCACATACGCCATAAGTACCTAATACAAGTATCAGATTTATAGCGAAGAATACAATGGTATAGATATCACGTAGATTTTCTGGAGGCGTCTTAGCCTCTTCTCTTTCGGCTGCCCTTTGCTTCATGTAAGCCTTTGAATTACGGTTAGGTGTTCTACTAGTTGTTCTTGTTGTTCTTTTTGTAGTTTTTCTGGAACCAGACTTTGAACTCGCCATTTATTTCCACCTTGTAAACCCCTCCATAGAAGCTATGGAGGGGATATAATTTATGAAATATAGAGAATTACTTCATTCTCATCTTTTAACTTGTCCGCAGGCAAGTATGGACTATCAAGACTCTCACCATTTAAGGTCATACTCTTGAAGCCGCTTTCAGCACCATTAGGATTGTAAACCTTGATATTTAAATGAGCTCCACGGAAATCCTTGGATATCTCGAATTCTTTCCAATCTGATGGAATAGATGGAGCAATCTTTAATCCGTAGAAATCAGGTCTCATACCCAAGATACCTTCAACGCATCCAACCATAACAGTTGATGCTGTTCCTGTAAGCCAATGAACATGTGCTCTACCATGCTTAGGGCTATCCTTACCCTCAACAAACTGACCATAGCAATATGGTTCAAGCTTTCTGATTTCAGCCTTATCATTCTGGGCTGCAGGAGCATTTTCCATAAAGTATTCAAATGCTCTATTACCGTGTCCCTTAAGAGCCTCAGCAAGAATTATCCAACCCTGCGGCTGTGAGAAAATACCACCATTTTCTTTAGTAGAAGCATTAAACAGAAGCATCAATGCTCCGTCAAATGCATGTTCCTTATAGGCTGGCGCCATAAGCATAACACCATAATCAGTGTTAAGCTCTCTATGTACACTTTCAAGTGCAAGATCGGACTGTTCTTCACTTGCAAATCCACTGATAACTGACCAGCTCTGTGGGTTAAGCCACATATTAGCCTCTGGATCATTTCTGTTACCAATTTCGTCACCTGACTCCATATAGCCTCTAATGAATCTATCTTCGTTCCAGCACTCGCTGAGGATCTTGCCCAGCTTCTCCTGCTGTTCATTTATATAAGCTATATATTCAGAATCATTCTTATACTCAGCAAACTTCTTGATTACTGTAAATGCGTAATACAGCTGGAATGCAACGAAGGTTGATTCTCCTTTCTTTCCAAGTCTCAGACAGTCATTCCAGTCAGCATGAAGACCCGCTGGCATACCATGATTTCCAAGTCTGTTAAGTGAGAAATCGATTGCACGCTTCAGATGATCATAAACAGATCCCTCATCCTTATTAGCATAAGTAATAACTTCATCTATAAAGTCAAGATTTCCTGACTCTGAAATATACTTAAATACTGTTGGGAATAGCCACAGTGCATCATCAGCTCTGTATGATGGATGGCCTGTTTCCTTAGCATATACTGAATTCTCATCATTTTCGTCAGGACAAGTCTCATGACCTGCATTGTGGTTGAACTTAACAAGTGGAAGTCCACCGCCATTATCAACCTGAGCTGAAAGCATGAATCTAATCTTATCAGCTGCCATTTCAGGATCCAGATGAATAATACCCTGAATGTCCTGTACAGTATCTCTGTAACCATATCCATTTCTAAGACCACAATAGATAAATGAAGCAGCTCTGGACCAGATAAAGGTCATGAAGCAGTTAAATGCATTCCATGTATTTATCATTGTATTGAACTCTTCACTTGGTGTCTTAACCTGGAAATGATTAAGCTTACCATGCCAGTAAGTAATAAGCTCTTTAAGGTCTGCGTCAACAGCCGCCTCAGCATTAGCATAATTAGCTATTATGGCTTCAGCTTCTTCATCAGACTTCATACCAACAATGAAAACCAGATTCTTTGACTCACCTGGCGCCAAGCTAATCTTAGAAGAAAGAGCTCCACAGCTGTTAAGATTATAATTCATTTCTCCGCCAAGATCACCAGTCTCAACTCCAATAGGATTTGAATAATTGTGGTAATTTCCAAGGAATGCCTCCTTATCACCACAATAGGAAGAAACCGGAGAACCAGCAAGACCAAGGAACCTCTGCTTAACAGTGCTTCCATTTACTGAAGATTTACTTACATTCTCATTTATCACCTGCTTTACTCTATTATTCATAAAGTAAGTTCTAGTAATAAAGAGTGTATACTGAAGGTTAACCTGATCCTGCTCATAGTTACCCTCGTTAGTGAACTCAGCATATCCTGTAAGGGTCAGGTCTCTAGCTTTATCAGAATTGTTAGTTACCTTTACTGCCCAAACTTCATAGGTCTTATCAAGTGGTACATAATATGTAGCCTCTGATTTGATTTCCTGATAGTCAGCCTTGATAATAGTATATGCTGTACCATGTCTTACCTCACTCTTAAATGTATCAAGTGATTTGCCGACTGGCATCCATGAGTTTGACCAGTATTCACCGGACTCGTTATCTCTAAGATAGATATAACGACCCGGCTGATCAAAACTGTTAAATACATATCTAAGAATACGACCGTTAGCTCCTGATTTCTCGAAGCTGTAACCTCCGGCATTGTTAGAAATGATAGCACCATACTCTGGTGAGCCAAGATAATTGGCCCATGGAGCTGGTGTATCAGGCTTTGTTATAACGTATTCTTTCTTAGTTTCATCAAAAAACCCGTATTGCATAACAAATTCCTCTCATAATGTAACTTAAAACTATTCTGCATCCTTAAGTGAAAGGCTGATCTTGCCCATCTCGATACCAAGAACCTTAACTCTTACCTTGTCACCGATATTAACAACATCTTCTACCTTCTCAACTCTTTCCTTAGCGAGTTTAGATATATGAATCATACCATCCTTATTAGGTGTAATCTGCACAAATGCTCCAAATGGCATAATTCTAACAACTTCACCCTCATAAGTCTGTCCAACCTCGATAGGATCTACTATAAGCTTAATAGTCTTGATTGCATTATCGATTCCATCCTGGTTGATTCCACAAACTGAAACCATTCCTTCATCATCGATATCAATCTTAACTTCATTCTCTTCAATGATCTGATTGATCATCTTACCCTTCTGTCCAATAACATCACCAATCTTCTCAGGATCTATCTGTAATGAAACAATCTTTGGAGCATATTCATTAACTGTCTCACGAGGAGCCGGGATAGCTTTAAGCATGCACTCATCAAGTATGAAGAATCTAGCCTGTCTTGTGCGCTCGATAGCACCCTTAATTATCTCATTTGTAAGACCATGAATCTTGATATCCATCTGAATAGCTGTGATACCTTCCTTAGTACCTGCTACCTTGAAGTCCATATCTCC
>DFEN01000012.1 GCA_002368685.1 Lachnospiraceae bacterium UBA3801 | reverse complement strand
TTCTCTTTCTGAAACCATGAACCTTAGATCTTGATTTCTTCTTTGGCTGAAATGTCATCTTCATAATTTTTTCTTCCTTTCTATATATGATATATTCTGCCCTGAAAAGAGGGCAAATCTACAATATTATATTTTTTATATATATAAAAGTCAAGCAAATTAAGGGTTTTATAACTAATTTATCAACAAATATAAAATTCTTAATTTTATTTTGTTGACATAATTTATCAACATTTTGTGAATAAATTGTTGATAACCTCCTTATATTTTGTTTATTTATTGTTTTAATTTGAAAAATTATGGCTAAACTATTTACTTTTCCACATAAAAAATAATAAACATTTTTTTCCACATAATTGACATAAAGCATAATTTTTAGACTGTCTTTTAACCTTGAGAATATTGCTCTTTTGTAGTAGAATATAGAAGTGCATTTTTGCCCTTCTAGGAGGCTCAAATTTGCATTTAAAATTAATTTTTATAATTTTTATATATAGAAGCAAATGATGGGGTTAATATTTCAATGAAAGATCAAATAATAAATAACTGGGATAGTATTTTAAACACTCTAGAAACTCACTATGACGTATCCAAGATAATTATTGAAACCTGGATTCGTCCGCTGAGCATATATGAGGTAAAGAATAATACTATCTATTTTTATGTTGATGAGAAGAGAGGAAAGCATGGCGTAGATTATCTACATAATAAAGGATACGATATGTTTCTTCTATCATCTATAAGAGAGTTCTTTAATGATCCAACAATTGAACTAATTATAGATGAAAAATACAAATTTGTAGTCGATAGTGATGATAAATCTACTATTAATATACATGATCAGGGACCATATAGTGCAGACTACTATCAGGCTGTAAAAAAGAGTAACCTCGATCCTATGTATACCTTTGAGAATTTTGTCATTGGTGAAAGTAATAGACATGCTTATGCTACATGTACTGCAGTTGCAGATCTTCCAAGCCAGGATGCACTTAATCCTTTATTCCTTTATGGAGGCTCAGGACTTGGCAAGACACATCTTATTCAGTCTATTGCACATTTTATTCTGCAGCATAATCCTTCTATGAATGTACTATATGCATCCTCGGAAAGATTTACTAATGATATCATCACTGCTATTCAGAAGAATAAGACAGAAGAATTCAGAAATATATATAGACAGGTAGATGTACTTATAATAGATGATATTCAGGAAATTATTGGTAAAGAGAGAACCCAGCAAGAATTCTTCAACACCTTTAACTTCCTATATGAAGCAAAGAAGCAGATTATTTTATCATCAGATAGACCACCTAAAGAAATAAAAGAGCTGAATGAAAGACTTCGCTCAAGATTCGAGTGGGGAGTTCCTATTGATATTCAGGCTCCTGACTATGAAACACGTATGGCTATCCTTAGAAATAAAGCTGAAAAAGGTGGAATGAATAATATTCCAGAAGAAGTCTTAGTTTATATCGCTGAAAATATAGTATCTAATGTAAGAGAACTTGAAGGAGCACTTAATAAACTGAGTGTTTATACAAAGCTTAGCAACGAAGACCTTACAATAGATTTAGCAAAAGAAACACTTAGAGATCTGATATCTAAGGATACAGATAAAAATATTACTCCAGATGATATCTTATCAACAGTTTCTGAACACTTAAATGTTAGTATTCCTGACATCCAGTCGATAAAAAGAAGCAAAGATATAGCTATTGCAAGACAGACTGTTATGTATCTATGCCGCACACTTACTGATAAAAGCTTACAATCTATAGGTGAAGCTGTTGGCGGAAAGGATCATGCAACAGTTTATAATGGAATAAAGAGAATAGAAGACAAAATTAAGAACGATCCACAGTTTGAATCGACCTTAAATGTCATTATAAACAAGCTTAATCCACAACAATAAAATTCTAAAAACATCGATATAAAAGAATTATAAACATTGGAATTTGGCTGTATTACTAGGTTTAAGGCCTATTTCAACATATCAACACACACTACTATTACTACTACTAAAAATATTTATATATTAATAGTGAGATGAAAGCCGAAAGGAGCATTTTCAAAAATGAGAATCAAATGTAAGAAGCAAACATTGTTAGCAGGACTTAATACGGTATCAAAAGCTGTAGCAACTAAAACTGTTAAACCAATATTAGAATGTATTCTTCTAGAAGCACATAACGGAGAGCTTAAGCTAACTGCTAATAATCTTAATCTTGGAATAGAGACATTTATTGAATGTACTATTCTTGAAGAAGGAACAATTGCACTTAATTCAAAGCTATTTACTGACATTATTAGAAAGATGCAGGATAGTGATATAGATATTGAATCAAGTAATGATTATAAAACAACTATCATATGTGAGAAGTCTAGATATGATATTCCTTGTTGGTCAGGGGAAGAATTCCCTGAGCTTATGTCTGTAAATAAAGAGAAGAGTATTGTTATATCTCAGCTTGGACTTAAGGATATCATTAGACAGACAATTTTCTCAGTTTCAGATAATGAGAATTCAAAGCTTATGAGTGGTGAGCTTTTCGAAGTTAAGGATAATGTTCTATCAGTTGTTTCTCTTGATGGACATAGAATCTCAATGAGAAAGGTTAACCTTAAGGATGATAATTCTGATGTATCAGCTGTTGTTCCTGGAAAAACACTTCAGGAAATCAGCAAGATAATAAATGGTGATGCTGAAGAGGATGTAATCATTTATTTTGCTGATAAGAATATGAGCTTTGAGTTTGGAAAGACCAGAGTTGTTTCAAGACTTATTGAAGGAGAGTATTTCAAAATAGCTCATATGCTTTCAATGGATACATCACTTATGGTTAAGGCAAATAGAAGTGAGCTGATTGGATGTATAGATAGAGCATCTCTACTTATTCAGGAAACAGATAAGAAGCCTATTATTGTAAGTGTAAAGAATGATAACAATCTGTATATTAAGCTTGATACAAATATGGGATCCATTAAGGAAGAGATGGAAATAGAGAAAGAAGGAAATGAAATAGTTATTGGTTTCAATCCTTCCTTCATTATGGATGCACTTAGAGTTATTGATGATGATAAAGTAAATATATATATGAATGATTCAAAGAGCCCTTGTATCATCAAGGATAATGACAATACATTTACTTATATCATACTTCCAATAAATATTAATCCAGACGCATATTAAGGAATAATTATGATTACAATTAATTTAAGAGAAGGCGAAGAATATATAAAGCTTGGTCAGGCAATGAAGAAAGCTGGACTTGTTGGTTCAGGAGTTGATGCCAAGGTTATTATTCAGGACGGCCTTGTCAAAGTAAATGGTGAAGTAGATACTCGCCGAGGTAAAAAGCTTTATAAAGGTGATACCTTTGAATATGACAACAATGTAGTAAAGGTAGAAGATTAAGTAAATGTATGTTGAATCGCTGGCATTAAGAAATTTCAGAAATTATGAAGCCTTAGATATTATTTTTAGTGATAAGATAAATATTCTGTATGGCGATAATGCACAGGGTAAAACAAATATACTTGAATCTATATATTTATCAGCTACTACAAGATCTCATAAAAGAGCAAAAGAAAAAGATATTATAAGATTTGGTGAAGAGGAATCTCATATCAGAATTAATATCAAGAAAAGGGATGTTGGTCATAGAATAGATGTTCATTTAAAAAAGATTGGAAATAAAGGAATAGCAATAGATGGTATTCCTATAAAAAAATCAACAGAGCTTTTTGGTCTTATAAATATAATCATTTTCTCTCCAGAAGATTTATCGGTTGTAAAGAGCAGTCCTGGTGAGAGAAGAAGATTTATGGATATGGAAATATGTCAGCTGAGCCGTATCTACTATAGCAATCTGTCGAAGTATAATAAGATTCTTGATCAGAGAAATAATACCTTAAAGCAGATAGCCTATAGGAATGGCGTCGAGGATGTACTAGATGTCTGGGATGATCAGTTAGTTGATGTAGGAAGTTCTATTATAAAGGAACGTCAGAATTTCATTAATATGCTTAATGAAGTTATTAAAGAAATACATAAGAATCTGACTTCTGAAGGCGAAGAAATAGAACTAAAATATGAACCAAATGTTGAATCTGATAATTTTGATGATGTTCTCAAAGAAAAAAGAAATATAGATATAAAGAATACAACAACTATGAGTGGTCCTCATAGAGATGATTTTGGAATATTTATAAACAATGTAGATGTGAGAAAATATGGTTCTCAGGGACAACAAAGAACAGCAGCTCTTTCTCTTAAGCTTGCAGAAATAGAATTAGTAAAAAAAATAATCAATGACAATCCTATACTTCTTCTGGATGATGTTATGTCAGAGCTGGATTCAAGAAGAAGAGAGGCATTACTAAATAGTATAAAGGATATACAGACAATTATTACCTGTACTGGATATGATGATTTTATAAAACAGAGAATAAATGTCGATAAAATATATAAAATATCTAATGGAAAAATAGTGTAGATATAAGGAGAATATGATGAGTGAATCATTGAATAACCCTGAAGTTAAAAATGAGGAAAACTACGAAGTATCTTCTGAATATGGCGCTGACCAGATTCAGATACTTGAAGGTCTTGAAGCAGTTAGAAAAAGACCGGGTATGTACATTGGTAGTACCTCAACAAGAGGACTTCATCACTTAGTATATGAGATAGTTGATAACTCTGTTGATGAAGCACTAGCTGGATTCTGCAAGAACATTCAGGTTTTCATTAACGAAGACAATTCTATTACAGTTATCGATGATGGACGTGGAATTCCTGTAGGTATCCAGGAAAAAACTGGTCGTCCAGCAGTCGAGGTTGTATTTACTGTGCTTCACGCTGGTGGTAAGTTCGGCGGTGGCGGATATAAGGTTTCAGGTGGTCTTCACGGAGTTGGTTCATCTGTCGTAAATGCACTATCTGACTGGCTTGAAGTAGAAGTATCTCGTGATGGAAAGATATATAAGCAGAGATATGAAAGAGGAAATATTAGCTATGACCTGAAGGTTATCGGCGAGACAGAAACTCCAAATAAGACAGGAACTAAGGTTACATTTAAACCAGATGCTACTATATTCGATGATGTTATATATGATTATGATACCCTGAGAGTAAGACTTCGTGAGACAGCATTTCTTACTAAAGGACTAAGAATATCACTTACTGATCTTCGTCCTCCTGTAAAGAAGGAAGAGGAAACTGATGAGGAATTCAAAGAAAGGTCAGAGGGCTGGGAGCCTAAATCAGAGACCTTCCATTATGAGGGTGGTATCAAGGAATTTGTTACCTATCTCAACAGACATAAGACAACAATTTACGATAAGGTTATTTACTGTGAAGGAACAAAAGAAAATATCTATGTAGAGGTTGCACTTCAGCATAATAATTCTTATTCAGAAATGGTTAATAGTTTTGTTAATAATATCATTACACCTGAAGGTGGTATGCACCTTACAGGATTTAGGTCAGCGATGACAAAGGTCTTCAATGATTATGCTAGAAATAATAAGCTACTTAAAGATAAGGATGACAACCTTTCTGGTGAAGATCTAAGAGAAGGACTTACAGCTATCATAAGTGTTAAGATTGAGGATCCACAGTTTGAAGGACAGACTAAGCAGAAGCTTGGAAATGCTCCAGCAAGAACAGCTGTTGAATCACTTATGAATGAACAACTAACTATATTCTTAGAGCAGAATCCTTCTGTTGCTAAGGCTATTGTTGAAAAAGCTGTTAACGCACAGAGAGCTAGAATAGCAGCTAGAAAAGCTAGAGATGCTTCACGTAAGAGTTACCTATCAGATGGAATGGCTCTTCCTGGAAAGCTTGCGGACTGTTCAGATAAAGATCCAAAGAATTGTGAGATATATATAGTCGAGGGAGATTCCGCGGGTGGTTCAGCAAAAACTGCTAGAAATAGGGCAACTCAGGCTATTCTTCCACTTCGTGGAAAGATACTGAATGTAGAGAAAGCTAGAATTGATCACATAATGGAGAATAAAGAAATCCAGGCCATGATCACAGCTTTCGGTACAGGAATTCATGAAAACTTTGATATAGAGAAGCTTCGCTATGACAAGATCATCATCATGACAGATGCCGATGTAGATGGAGCTCATATAGCAACACTTCTTCTGACATTTTTCTATAGGTTTATGCCAGACCTAATCCGTCAGGGACATGTATATCTGGCACAACCACCTCTATATAGATTAGAGAAGAATAAGAAGATATGGTATGCATATAGTGATGAAGAGCTTGCTTCTATCATTGATGAAGTAGGTAGAGATCAGAATAATAAGGTTCAGAGATACAAAGGTCTGGGTGAGATGGACGCAGATCAGCTGTGGGATACAACAATGGATCCTGAAAAGAGAATACTTCTCAGAGTATCTATGGATGGCGAGGATGAATCAGAGGTTGATCTGACATTCAATGTACTTATGGGCGATAATGTCGAGCCACGTAAGAAGTTCATTGAGGAAAATGCTAAGTTCGTTAAGAACCTTGATATTTAAAAAGTCATTTAAAATGAAGATAAGAATCTTTAAGTTAGAGGAGATATAAAATGGAAGACGATAAGATCTTTGATAAAACTCATGACGATGTCAAAGAGGTAGATCTTAAAAAGACAATGGAGAACTCCTACATAGATTATGCTATGTCAGTTATAGCATCTCGTGCACTTCCTGATGTAAGAGATGGTCTGAAGCCAGTTCAGAGAAGAATTCTATATTCTATGATTGAGCTGAACAACGGACCAGATAAGCCACATCGTAAGTGTGCTCGTATCGTTGGTGATACTATGGGTAAATATCACCCACATGGTGATAGTTCTATCTATGATGCTCTTGTTAAGCTGGCTCAGGAATGGAATACCAGATATCCGCTGGTAGATGGTCATGGAAACTTCGGTTCTGTCGATGGAGATGGAGCTGCTGCCATGCGTTATACTGAGGCTCGACTGACTAAGATATCAATGGAGCTTCTTGCAGATATCAACAAGGATACAGTTGATTTTGTTCCAAACTTCGATGAGACAGAGAAGGAACCTGTTGTTCTTCCATCACGCTATCCTAACCTTCTAGTAAATGGTACTTCAGGAATAGCCGTTGGTATGGCAACAAATAT
>DFEN01000003.1 GCA_002368685.1 Lachnospiraceae bacterium UBA3801 | reverse complement strand
TTAAGGCAGAGTGTCCTTACCAGAAGGGACTTGCTTCAGGTATGGCAGTAGGTCTTCCTGATCGTCAGATGGGTAATTCAGAGGTTGGACATATGAATATAGGTTCAGGCCGTATCATATATCAGGATCTCACACTTATAACAAAATATATCCAGGATGGAGAATTCTTCAAGAATGAAGAGCTTCTCAGAGCTATCAACAATTGTAAGGAGAAGAATTCAGACCTTCATCTATGGGGACTTCTTTCAGATGGTGGTGTTCATAGCCACAATACACATCTCTATGCAATCCTTGAAATGTGCAAGAGAGAAGGACTTGAGAATGTATATATTCATCCATTCTTTGATGGAAGAGATACACCTCCTGCATCAGGTAAGGATTATCTCCAGGAACTCGTTGATAAGACAAAGGAAATCGGTGTAGGTAAGGTTGCTTCTCTTAGCGGTCGTTACTACGCAATGGATAGAGATAATAACTGGGATAGAGTTCAGAAGGCTTATGATTCACTTGTAACAGGTGAAGGAAACAAGGCAACTGATCCTATAGCTGCTATGCAGGCTTCATATGATGACGGAGTAACAGATGAGTTTGTAATCCCAACTGTTATCACAGATGAGGCTGGTAATCCACTATCCCTTGTTAAGGAAGGCGATTCAGTTATCTTCTTCAACTTCCGTCCTGATAGAGCAAGAGAGATAACAAAGGCATTCTGCTTCAAGGATGAGGATATTGCTGCTCAGGAGGGGGATGCATCAGATAGTAAGTCTATTAAGTCTCTCAAGAGAGCTAATGGATATATGGATATAACATATGTATGTTTCAAGGATTATGATGAGACTATTCCTAACAAGTTCGTTGCATTCAAGAAGCAGAAAATCACAAATACATTTGGTGAGTATCTTGCTAACCTTGGAATGAAGCAGCTGAGACTTGCAGAGACAGAGAAGTACGCTCATGTAACTTTCTTCTTTAATGGTGGTCTTGAAGAGCCTAACAAGAATGAGGACAGAATTCTTGTTAATTCACCTGCAGTTGCAACATACGATCTTCAGCCTGAGATGAGTGCACCAGAAGTTGGAGAGAAGCTTGTTGCTGCTATCAAGTCAGATGAATATGATGTAATCATCATTAACTTCGCTAACCCAGATATGGTTGGTCATACAGGCGTTCTCGAAGCTGCAGTTTCAGCAGTTGAAACAGTAGATAAATGTGTTGGAGATGCAGTTGAAGCTGTTAAAGAAAAAGACGGAGTTCTCTTTATCTGTGCTGATCACGGAAATGCTGAGCAGATGAAGAACTATGAGACAGGCGAGCCACATACAGCTCATACAACAAACCCTGTTCCATTTATTCTATATAACTATGATGAGAACTATACCCTTAAAGAGGGCGGTAAGCTCTGTGATATCGTTCCAACACTTCTCGAAGTAATGGGACTTGAGCAGCCAGCAGAGATGACAGGACAGTCACTCCTGGTTCGTAAGTAGATAGATATTCTTGTAGAAATAGCCAATTAAAATAGGCGAGCAAAATAGGCGAGCAAAAAGTAAGTATTTTTGGTATCGTACTAGGTAATGTTGTTCATTATAATGAATCGAGGAGACGAATATGGAAACTAAGCAAAGAAATACCTTTTCAGGTTCAATAGGATTTGTTCTTGCCGCTGCAGGAAGTGCAGTAGGACTGGGAAATATATGGAGATTCCCTTACCTGGCAGCAAGAGGTGGTGGAGGTTTATTTCTTGCAGTATATCTGATACTCGCACTTACTTTTGGATATGCAATGCTTACTACAGAAGTAGGTATAGGTCGTAAGACAAAGCAAAGTCCACTTACAGCTTATGGTAAAATGAAGAAGGGCTGGGGCTGGCTTGGAGTTATAGCTAGTATAGTACCTTTTATGATAATGCCATATTACTGTGTAATTGGTGGATGGGTACTGAAGTATTTTATAGTTTATGCAACAGGTCATGGCGCTGATGCAGCACAGGATGGTTTCTTCACAGGCTTTATTACAAGCCAGTATGAGCCAATCATCATGCTTGTTATATTCCTTCTTGTATGTGCAGTTATCATATACATGGGAGTAGAAAGCGGTATAGAAAAGTTTTCAAAGGTTATCATGCCAGTTCTGCTTATCCTTGTTATTGGAATAGCTATCTATTCCCTTACAATTCATCACAAGGATGCAGACGGTACCATAAGAACTGGACTTCAAGGCTTTAAAACTTATATTGTTCCAAGTCTTGAAGGTATAACATTCCAGAAGTTCTGCATGGTTGTAATTGATGCTATGGGTCAGCTGTTCTACAGTCTATCCGTTGCTATGGGTATAATGGTTGCCTATGGTTCTTATGTTAAAGATGATGCAAATCTGGTTAAGTCCATCAATCAGATAGAAATATTTGATACGGCAGTTGCATTCCTTGCTGGAGTTATGATCATCCCGGCGGTATTTGCATTCAATGGTCCTGAGGGAATGTCAGCTGGTCCATCACTCATGTTTGTATCACTTCCAAAGATATTCGCTGAGATGGGTGCAGTCGGAAATGTAATTGGCGCTCTATTCTTCGCGATGGTTCTATTTGCAGCAGTAACAAGTGCTATGTCAATTCTAGAGGCAATCGTATCTGGACTTATTGATAAGTTCAAAATGTCAAGACATGGTAGTACAGTTCTTGAGACTGTAGTAGCGCTTGTTCTTGCTATTATTGTTTGTTTAGGTTACAATATTTTATATTTCGAGGTTAAGCTACCAAATGGCTCTATAGCACAGATTCTGGACATTATGGACTATATCAGTAACAACGTACTGATGCCTGTAGTTGCCATTGCTTCATGTATTTTGATCGGCTGGGTACTCAAGCCACAGACTATAATAGATGAGGCTCAGAAGAATGGTGAGAAGATGAGACGTAGGGGACTCTATGTAGTCATGATTAAGTTTGTTTCACCTGTACTTCTATTGATTCTGCTCTTAATCTCACTAGGAATCTTGAAGTTTTAGTAATTATTTAGTGAAGGGAAAGAAAAATGCAATTAAAATCAGATAATGGACCAAACGAGGGAGTTAATCCATCTGCGGCAAATACTTATGGAACTAACAACTCCGGCGGCAACAGTTATTATGATAATCCTGGTACACCTAGTGGCCAGACACCTTATCAGGGTGGCCAGACTCCATACCAGGGCGGACAGACTCCATATCAGGGCGGCCAGGCTCCTTACCAGAGACAGCAGGCTCCATATCCAGGAAGCCAGTCACCATATCAGCCTTCAGGGGCTACTCCAGCAAAGAAGGGAATTAATCCACTTTTTATTATAATTCCTATACTAGTTATTTTTATTTTTGTTTGTGGTACTCAGTTCAAGAAAATATTTGGTAAAGCAAACTATATACCAGGTACTGTTGAAGGATCGACATATACAAATGAGTATTTTGGAATCAAAGCTGAATTCGGTTCTGGTTGGGAAATAACAAGAGAGGTTGATGATCCTGAGAGGGTAAAGGAAACTCTCAATAATAAACAATCAGTCAGTGAGCTTTACGCTAGTCAGAAAACAAGCGTTGAGCTTATGGATATAACAGTTACTCAGACTCCATACAATGTAAAAGAGTCGGGTGCAAATGTAGAGAAGCTCATGGGTAGCTTCAAGGATGAATATGTAAAGGAACTGGAAAGCCAGGGCTTTACAGTTGATAGTATCACACAGGATAAGATGACTATAGCTGGTAAGACCTGTGATGGATTCTATATCACATGCTCTATGATGGGTACAAAGGTGAGCATTGTTCAGTTCTTTATGTTCAAGGGTAATTATGCGGCGGCCATTACAACTGGTTCTACATCAGAAGGAAAGGCAAAGCTGATAATAACAAATAATATAAAATCTATTGGGGAATAGACTATTATTTGAGAAGGGGTTACGGTGATTAATATGAAAACAGAGGCATCTATTGAAGAGTTACGTCGTATTAGTAAGATGTTAGAGGAGAAGGATACTTCTAATGCGGCACTATGGTTAAACCAGGAATCCTTTGGTATTGCTTACAGATTCATGCTTAGATATGTCCGCAGCTATAGAAGCGTGGCGTATAGAGCATTAGTTACTCTGAATCAGAAGTCTGACTCATACGGAGTAGAGGAGTTTGTTGGAATATCTGATGAATTTGGTAAGATTATCAATCATTCTCTCAGAAAGAGTGATGTGATGATGCAGAGTAAACCTAATCAGTATTTCCTACTGCTTCCTGAGTTATCAGAGGAAAATATCGAGTCAGTATTCGCTCGTATCAGAAATGAGTGGAAGAAGACCGATTATTATGACAAGACTACTATTCGTTTCGATGCTGAGCTTGTTAAGAGTGATGAAGAGGTAGTAGAAGATAAGAGAGATTATGGTCGAGTGAACCTTGTACCATATGACTATTTTGACAAGAAAATAGACGAGTAATTGAAGGCCCCCTTAGTAAACAGGGGGGCTTTTTGTGTTTAAAATAAAAAAAATAAAATTAAATGCAACAGATGGAGCTATAACGAACACTATAGAGTTATAAGCTTATAAATCATGGCCAAGAAGGAGAAGTATTATGGATGAAAAGGAAAGGATGAAGGCATTAGTTAGTCAGGCTAAAATGGGTGATGCTCATAGCTTTGCTACACTATATGAAATGCTGTATCAGGATCTATACAGAGCGGCGCTCTACACATTAGGTAATCCTGATGATGCAGAAAATGTAGTGAGTGACACAGTTATGGATGCTTACTCAGGACTTACAAAGCTTAGAGATGATAGTGCATTCCGTGGTTGGATATTCAAAATATTAGATAATAAATGTAAAAAATATTTGAAGGAATATATCCATAGACGAGAGGCTCAGTCAGCTGTTCCCGTGGAGGATATGGCAGAAACGCTTCCGTCAAATGGAAATGTCATACAGGGCGCTGAGAATAGAACGATGATTCAAGATGCATTTTCGGTTCTAAACGAGGAGGAGAAGAGAATCGTAACCATGACGGTTTACGGCCAGTATGACAGTGGCGAAATTGCCACGATGATGGGTATTAACAGAAATACCGTCAGGTCGAAATATTCGAGGGCACTTTTGAAGATGCGTAACAGACTTGGAGGCCAAGCGTAGACCTGATTTTTGTAGAATGTAAGGAGGATATATCATGGATAATAGAGATAAGATCATCGAAGATCAGATGAGGAATAGTAATGAAATGATTCCTGAATCTCTTAGACCAGATAATATAGAGAAGAAACTGGCAAGTATGACTATTGAAGAAAGGTATAAGAGAAGTCAGAGCGAAGATATACCTAACGAAGTGACTGCTAAACCTAAGAAGGGTAAGGGTAAGGTTGTTATCCCACTTGTTCTTGCAGCTTCACTTCTAACAGTGTTTGGAATAGGCGTTGCACTCGGTGTGAGTGGTAACAGAAAAGTGAATGATGATAACACTCCAGGTATATTTGGCAAGAAAGATAATGACAAGGATAAGGATAAAGACAAGGATAAGGGTGGACTGTCATCAATCTTTGGTAGCGATGATGAGAACTATGATGAGGTTTATAGCTATTTCAAAGCCTATAAGGAACATATGGATAATATCGTATATGAGGATGATGTTGTTTATGAAGCAGTAGAAAGTGCTGATGAAGCACCTGCAGGGGACTCAGCAAGAAGCGACAGCTCAAGTAGTAAACAGACGTTAGCTGGTACGACTACTGCAGGAACTAATGAAGAAGATGTTGAATTCACAGATACAAATGTTCGTACAGAAGGTGTTGCAGAGGCAGATATTGTTAAGACAGATGGCAAGTATATCTACGAATATGATTCAATGACAGAACATCTTGTTTTCTATAGCGTAAAAGATGGAGAGATAAAGAAGGAAGGAACAGTAAATGTTCTGGAGGACGATTATCACTTCATCGAAATGTATATATATGGCGACAAACTCGTTCTTGTTGGAACAGAGTCAGAAGCATCAAGCTATTATTGGTATGATAATAATGCATCAACTTATGTTGCAGTATATGACATCAGTGATAAGGGTGATCCTGAGCTAGAGGATACCTTTGTTCAGGCTGGTGGATATTATACCTCCAGAATGGTGGATGGAAAGCTTTATACATTTTCTAAGAAGACCTTCAATGTGGATGATATTGAGAAGAAGGATTATGAGACATATATTCCAGAGGTAGATGGTGAGCTGGTAGATAACGATGATGTTTATATTCAGAAGGATACATATAATACTACATTTGTAGTCCTCACATCTATTGATATAGATAAGTTAAAGTATGTAGACAAGATGGCTGTGCTTGGTGGAAGCAATGTTGTATATGTAAGTGCTAACAATATTTATCTCACAGATATGAATTACAACTGGGTTGACTATACATACAAGGATGAGACACTTATAGCAAGAATCTCATACGATGATGGAAAGATGGAATTCGAGTCAAAGGGACATTTCCCAGGTTACCTGAATGATGACTACAGCATCGATGAGTATGATGGAAATATCAGACTTGTAACAACATATAGAGATGCAGATTACCAGAGATACAATGCGCTATATGTTCTGGATGAAGAGCTCAGCAAGGTCAGCGTAATAAAGAAGCTTGCAGAAGGTGAGTCTATCAAGTCAGCAAGATTCATGGGAGAGACAGCATATTTTGTAACCTTTAAGAACAGGGATCCGCTCTTTGCAGTAGACCTTTCCGATCCTGAAAACCCAAGGGTTACAGATTATCTGAAGATTCCAGGTTTCTCAGCATACCTTCACCCATATGGAGAGAACAGACTTCTCGGAATAGGTTATGATGCAAATGAAGAGAATGGCTGGACTAAGGGACTTAAGCTTACAATGTTTGATACAAGCGATCCTTATGATATCAAGGAACTTGATACAATGCTTCTCAATAACTACAGCGATGCATCAGTTCTTCAGGATAGAAATGCATTCATGTTCAATGGAAACGATGGAACCTTTGGTATATCAGCTGTTTCAGACTGGGGATGGCTTATCGATGATGATTATAGCTGGGCTGAAGAATACTATGGAGAAGACTTCGTTGATAGTCTGGAGAAAGACATGGACGGATCCTACTATATGGTATTCGATTACGAAGAAGGTAAAGGCTTCGAAACTAAGATGAATGAGAAGCTGGATGAGAATATCTATTCAGTAGGAATGAATGATGTCAGAGGTATAGTAATAGGTGATTATCTCTACGTAGTATCTACTGGAGTTGGAATAAAGTCCTATGATACGACTGATTATGAATTAGTTAATGAATGTGATTAACAAAAATGCCCAACTAATCGGCTGATTTTATAACAATTTTAACGAAAATATTTTTGCTCCTTACTTAATGCAAACTAGTGTGTTAAGATAGAAGTGGACGGTTATGGCCAAAGAATTGTGCCAAGAAAATGTTATAAGATAAGCGAATGATTAGAGGAGTGTTTGGAATGTTTGATGTAGGCGATTTTATTATCTATGGTAGTAATGGTGTCTGCAAAGTTACAGATGTAGGTCCTATGAAAATGCCTGGCATACCAAAGGACAAATTATATTATACAATGGTACCTTGCTATATACGTGACAGCGAGATCTTTACACCTGTAGATAATGAACGAGTAGTGATGAGAAAGGTGATGTCAAAGGATGAGGCTGAGGATTTTATCAGCAGTATGCCTGACATCGGAGAACTGGAAATAATTGAAGAAAAGAAGAGAGAACTGGAATATAAGCAAGCTGTTCTGACCTGCGATCCAACTGTTTTGGTAGAGCTTATCAAGACGATTCAGATTCGTATGGATGAGAGAATAGCAGAAGGCAAGAAGGTTACTTCCTCAGATTCAAAATATTTCCACCTAGCAGAAGACAGCCTGTATGGAGAACTTGCTATATCGCTAGATATGGAAAAAGACGAAGTTAAGGACTATGTTAAAAACAAGGTAATTGCAGGTTGAGTTTATATGCATTATAATTAGAAGTCGGTAGTAGATATGCTACCGACTTTTAACTTTTTAAGGATATTCTTTATTCGGAGATTAATATGGAGAAGAATGACATTTTCGCTATAAAAATCGAAGATATGTCAGATGACGGAATGGGTATAGGCCATATCGATGGAATGGCAGTATTTGTAAAGGATACTGCTCCTGGTGATGAGGCTGAAATTAAGATCGTCAAGGTTAAGAAGAGCTATGCCTTTGGTAGACTTAGACAGATACTTAAGCCGTCACCTTATAGAATAGATCCGGTCTGTCCTGTAGCGAGACAGTGCGGCGGATGTACGCTGCAACATATTTCCTATGAGAAGGAGCTGGAGCTTAAGAAGGACAGGGTTATTAATTGTCTAAAAAGAATTGGCGGAATAGAAAAGCCTGAGGATTATCTGGATGAGGTTTCAGGTGGAGAGGCCTATAGATATAGGAATAAAATGCAATTCCCTGTGGGCAGTAGAAAAACGTCTGATATATATGGCGGCAGAAATGATAATTTTGATGCCTTTAGCTGTCGTACAAATACAGTGCTTGGTTTCTACGCGGGAAGAACTCATACTCTGATTCCGGTGGAGGACTGCCATATAGGACATCCAATTAATAAGAATATCATCAGAGCCGTTTGCCGATGGGCGGACAAATATCAGGTGAGTGTATATAATGAAGAGACTGGTGAGGGAACGCTAAGGCATATTCTTACAAGGGTTGGGTTTGCAACTGGAGAGCTGATGGTATGTATCATTACATCTACTCAAAGGGTCGATAATCTTGACAAGCTTGTCAGCATGCTGGCGTCCGAAGTCGACAAGTACAATTCTCGCGATGACAATGTATCTCAGATACTTCTTAAGTCTGTCGTAATGAATGTAAATAGAGACAGAACTAACCGAATACTGGGTGACAAGACTATACTGGTAAATGGGCAGAACTATATAACTGATCTTATTGGAGATGTAAAGTTCCATATCTCTGCGGAATCTTTCTATCAGGTGAATCCTGAACAAACTGCAAAGATATATGGTAAGGCGTTGGAATATGCTGCGCTTACTGGCAAGGAAATAGTTTGGGATATGTATTGCGGTATCGGAACCATTTCACTTTTTGTTGCACCGCATGCTAAAAAGGTGTATGGTGTTGAGATTGTTGGAAGAGCTATTCAGGATGCTCACCGCAATGCTGAGATAAATGATATAGAGAATGCAGAGTTCTTTGTTGGAAAGGCTGAAGAGGTTGTTCCGGACTGGTTTGAAAATAGAGTCGGGGACTATGATACTGATGAAGCAAAAATACGAAAGCAGGTGGATGTGGTAATAGTAGATCCACCACGTAAGGGATGCGACGAGAAACTGCTGGATACTATTATAGAAATGAAGCCGGAAAAGATGGTATATGTTTCATGCGACCCGGCAACTCTTGCAAGAGATATAAAGAGGCTTACGGAGAAGGGCATGAACCTGGAGAAGTTCTCTGTATATGACCAGTTTTCACGCAGTATGCATTGTGAAACAGTTGCGTTACTTAAGAGATAAGGGCTACAGGTATTAATGATTCGGGGGAATAATTAATATTAGAGGCGATATAAATGGATAAATTGGAAATTCTGAGGAGCATAGCGATTATAATAATCACAGCTAAGGGCTTTGGACTTATAGCTAGAAGGCTTAAGGCGCCTCAGGTTGTAGGAGAGATAATAGCAGGTCTGATCCTCGGACCGAGCCTACTGAAATGGGTAGAGCCAAGCAATTTCATTTCCGGAGTTGCAGAGATAGGTGTAATACTTCTTATGTTCAGTGCAGGTCTCGAGACGAATCTGACTCAGCTTAGGAAGACCGGTGCTAAGGCTACTCTCATAGCTTGTTCGGGGGTTTTTGTTCCTCTCATAGGTGGAACTCTCCTGTATTTTTGTTTCTATGATTTTGCCCCAGTGGGATCAGAGGAGTTCTTCAAGGCTGTATTTATAGGTACTATTCTTACTGCAACATCAGTTAGCATAACGGTCCAGGCGCTTAAGGAGCTGGGTAAGCTTACAGATGAAGTCGGAACTACAATTATGAGTGCGGCTATAATAGATGATGTTATAGGAATTCTTGTTCTTACGATTGTAATAAGCTTCAGAGATCCTAGCAGTAAGATAGGTGATGTAGTTCTTAGAACCGTTGGATTCTTCATACTGGCTATTATTTTTGGATTAATCCTTTATAAGATAATGGAGTGGGTTGATAATAGATATCCTCACACACAGAGAATTCCAATTATTGGTCTGGCGCTGGCACTGGCACTCTCATATATAGCTGACAGATTCTTCGGAATAGCTGATATCACAGGTGCATATGTTGCAGGTATTATTCTAAGCTCGCTTAAGGACTCTAAATATATCGACAGAAAAATGGATGTTAATTCATATATGATATTTGGTCCGGTATTCTTTGTTAGTATAGGGCTTCAAACTGATCTAAAGAGTTTGGATATGTCTATACTTTTGTTCTCCATTGGCTTTGTTCTGGTGGGGCTTCTGAGTAAGATTGTTGGTTGCGGACTTATGTCCAGACTATGTGGTTATAAGGGCATAGACACCTTGAAGATTGGAGTCGGAATGATGACGAGAGGCGAGGTGGCGCTTATCGTTTCTAAGAAGGGGCTTGAGGTAGGAATGATTGATAGTAAATACTTCACATCAGTTATTCTTCTTATAATTGTGAGCTCAATACTCACTCCGGTTATGCTTAAGCTCCTGTATTCAAATAAAACTGAGGCAGAGTCTGTTGCTGAATAGAGTTAGAAGCTAAGATACATTTAAACGAATAATAAAAGAAGGATTATCATCTACGCCTTATGCATAGTGATAATCCTTTTTTGATTTTTATGAAATGTTTGACGATTACAGTTTCTCTGGTTTTGGGTAATCAACGCCCTGGGTATCTACAGTGACAGTCTTCATAACCTGTGGTGTAATAGGCTTGTCAGCCCAACCTGTTTTAGTTGTTGCTATTCTATCTACTACATCCAGTCCCTCTGTCACCTTTCCGAAGGCAGCGTAGTCGCCATCAAGATGAGGAGAATCAGCATGCATAATGAAGAACTGTGAACCGGCACTGTCAGGCATCATTGAACGAGCCATAGACAGGACTCCAACAGAATGCTTAAGGTCATTTGCAAAACCGTTAGAAGCAAACTCTCCCTTGATGCTATAGCCTGGACCGCCTGTTCCACGTCCGTCGGGATCTCCCCCCTGAATCATGAATCCGGGAATAACTCTGTGGAATACCAGTCCGTCATAAAATCCCTTCTTGATAAGAGAAATAAAGTTGTTTACAGTATTTGGCGCAATTTCTGGATAAAGCTCCGCTTTTATCACGCCGCCATCTTCCATTGTAATGGTTACTATTGGATTTGCCATTAGTAAGTCCTCGCTTTCATAAATGTATATTAAAGACTATAAACTGTGGTTGATTATATTTCAAGAAAAAAAACTTTATGTTATAATAGGAATACGTTTTGTTTCGGAATATAAATAATAGAGGAGGATTACAATGTTAGAGTCAAGACCAGACAATATGGAACGTATAACAACCGAGGAGCAGGCAAATGAATTTATCGCAGATCAGATAGAGAAAATGCAGGCTCAGATAGGAGATAAGAAGGTTCTGCTTGCACTTTCAGGCGGAGTTGATTCATCAGTTGTTGCAGCACTTCTGATTAAAGCAGTAGGACATCAGCTCGTATGTGTTCATGTAAATCATGGACTTCTGAGAAAGGGTGAACCAGAACAGGTTATAGATGTATTCGGAAAAGAACTGGGTGCAAATCTTGTATATGTAGATGCTACAGACAGATTCCTGGATAAGCTGGCTGGAGTAACAGATCCTGAGCAGAAGAGAAAGATTATTGGTGGCGAATTCATAGAAGTATTCGCTGAAGAAGCTAGAAAGCTGGACGGAATCGAGTTCCTTGCGCAGGGAACTATTTGGCCAGATATCTTAGAGAGTGATGCTGGAATCAAAGCTCATCACAATGCAGG
Source organism: Lachnospiraceae bacterium UBA3801 (assembly GCA_002368685.1). Classification (GTDB taxonomy): domain Bacteria; phylum Bacillota; class Clostridia; order Lachnospirales; family Lachnospiraceae; genus Eubacterium_Q. The sequence goes on along the minus strand of DFEN01000003.1, from coordinate 363 downwards.
CGGACTTCCTGAAGATATGAACTTCGAGCTTGTTGAGCCTGTAAGAATCCTTTTCAAGGACGAAGTTCGTGTTGTAGGTAAGGCACTTGGCCTTCCTGATAATATGGTATATCGTCAACCATTCCCTGGACCAGGACTTGGAGTAAGATGTCCAGGAGCTATCACAAGAGACAGACTTGAAGCTGTACGTGAGTCTGATGCAATCCTCAGAGAAGAATTCGAGAAGAATGGCCTTGCCGGAAAAGTATGGCAGTACTTTACTGTTGTTCCAGACTTCAAATCGACAGGCGTAAAGGACGGTAAAAGAACCTTCGACTGGCCATGCATCATCCGTGCCATCAACACAACAGATGTTATGGAAGT
>DFEN01000046.1:634-5194 GCA_002368685.1 Lachnospiraceae bacterium UBA3801 | reverse complement strand
GTATTGTCATTTATAAATGCATCAAGTATAAAGAACTGATTAAGTGCGCCATAATAGTAGCAATTATCTTCCGTTGTTATCGCATCCGTGAATAGGTCGTAGCGCCAATCCCCCTTGGTTCTCTCCTTACCAACAAACTCGCCGTTATGCCTCTTCGTGTTAACCTTAAGCGTCGCATATGCATCCAGATAATTTGAATCCTTGTCAACCTCTAGATACGAACTATCTATAAGCGTATCTGGCCTAAGTATAGAGAACTCCATATTATCTAGCTTAGCTATCGCAGCCTTCTTGCCCTCTTCCGACATCCATTCCTCATTTTCTAGAATCTCACGGAAGGTATCCTTTATCTCATTTGCAAGTTCGGAAATGTCCTCTCGTTCCTCATCATCGACAAAGTTTGTGATATAAGCATTTTCCGCTGCAACCCCCATTATATCCTTTCCTGATAAATAGGTCCCCCTATACAGATCATTCAGAGCTTCCTCTGTATATGCAGAAGCTCCATATTCTTCTTCGGCATCCTGAGAAGTGGCATTTTCTGCCATCTTATTATAATATGCATTTCCAGTATCCAAATCCAGATACGAGCTAGCCTCATACGCTGTATGTGCTAATGCATAGGATTTAAGCTTAGACAGATTCTCCTCTGTATAAAGTGCATCCAGAGTTCTTAAGTATTCCGGATACTCAACCGTAGCCTTACCCCCTGAAATGCCATACGCTTCAAAAAGCTTGCCCAGCGGGAAGTTCTCACACTTCGATGCCATTTCCTCTATTGGAATAGTTTGCAGAAGTTCGTCTGATTCATCCTCCTCCTCGCTTGGCCAGTCCTTCTCAAGGAGCTGATTTTCTATCTCATAGAACTCCTCCATTATTCTATCTACATCAGTGCTAGCATATCCTGCCTTCTCAAGTACGTAGCGTGCCGTCATATCATATTCCGTACGGTCCAGTTTTCTATCTTCCTCTTCTTCGTTGTTATACATTCTTGGAAGAATAGAGAATTCATCCCCTTGAAGCTTCACGATATACTCTGATGTATCCTTCACATCAAGAGTAATATAAAATGTCATAAACATAACAAAGGGATCCAGCTCTGGATTAGTTAGATAGTCATCCATTGCGGATATACTATCTATACTCTCTATAGCCTCAAAATACTTCTTAACAGGCTCGATACCTTCTTCATTTCGCTTATCCCAATTGGTAGCTATATCGTATATATTACGGATGCGTTCAATATCCTCATCCTTATAATTATCACGGTCATTAAAGATTTCTATCATCTTATCTTCAATAGACTCCTCCGAATCTATACTAGCTACGGAGTCACCTTGAGCTGCCACCTTAGCGTCGGTTAACCAATCGTAGCAAGAGGAAGTATAAAAATCTGTTTTAACTCCCGGATCCCCCGTCTGCTTTGCAACCCCGAAAATGGAGCCATCTACCCACTGACTTTCTGAATCCACCCAGACCACCTCAGGATCATCTAATAATTCATCGATCTTGTCATCATATTCTGTGGTGCTCTTTGCCTGATTTGTACTCTCGTCATAAGCATAAACCCCTATCGTTTCACCGACAGATATTAGGAGCTCTGAAATTGAATCTCCATCTAAATCACGAAGAGTATACTGAGTTCCAGGAGTATAAGCTGTCGCCTTAACACCCGAAAGATACATTATCTCCTCAGCATCAAACTGATAAGAATCTGACTGTTCAATCTGAATCACATCTGTAAGGATATCCTCTGCAGATACTTCCTTACTTGAATCCGTTGCAGTTCCACTCAAACTAGAATCAGTCCCCTGTGACCCCCCCTGTCCACAGCCAGACATAGAACCAACGATAACCAAACTACTGATAACCACACTAAGCCATTTACTTCTGCGAAATCTACTCATGTCTTATCCCCTTTTTTAATTAATTTATATTAATTATCCTTTTTCAAAACAATTGTAACTATCTCTGGATAATTATTCACTCTTATAGGTGCCACGCTATTTCCAAGACCACGACTAATTATAAGCTTCGTGTTGCCGTAATCCCTAACTCCCGCGTCTAGCTCTGGGAAAAACTTAAAATTCGCTGACACGAGACCTCTCTTGCCCGGAAGTCTCACCTGTCCACCATGATTATGTCCCGACAGAACTAGGTCAGCACCGTCCTCAACGTAAGTCTTTATATATTCAGGCTCGTGCGCGAGCACTACCATAAGCGCACTCTCCGAGGATTCTTCTTTCTCTATTTTCTCAACCTCTGGCAGAGTGTAGATGCTCTTTCCCAGAGACATTTCCGATACTCCAACAAGCCTTATACCGTCAATATCGATGGCTCTATCATCTATATAATCAACACCGTAGGATTCAACTTCCTTTATGAAAGCCTCATACTTCTCAGCGTTTTTTTCTATCAACCATTCCTCGTGATTACCGGAAATGTAATACACCGGCGCTATCTTGACAGCTCCCTTGAAGAAGCTCTCAGCTATTTCATAATTCGTATGAGTCGAGTCGACCACGTCCCCCGTCACAACTATAATATCCGGTTCTTCCTTTTCTATTTTTTTCAAAAGCACGGACTCATTAAAGCCAAAGAACTGATTATGCAGGTCCGATATCTGAACTATCCTGTACCCATCCAACTCGTCAGGAAGCAAAGCATTATTTACCTCATATTCAGTAGTAACCAGATGATAGTTTCCGTATAGAATCAATCCAATACAGATTAGATTCAGAACCAAAAAGGTCGGAACCACCACTCGAAACTTTATCTTCTTAGTCTTATGATGGAAGACTAGCATCCCCAGCCCCGCTCCATAAGCACCGCCTAAAACAGCGACCGCGATTAGTCTCGATTCTGGTATTCTATATTTATTTTTCTCCGCCTTCTTCTTATCTACTCCATACATAACGAAGGCGAGAAGATTTATAATTATCAGATAATAAACTAAGATCATTAATTAATCTTCATCCTTTTCACTCTCAGATGTGCCGTCCGCCTCCGAATCCTTCAAGTGATTGAAGATTCCAGCGAGTATCGCACCCGATATATTGTGCCACACAGAAAATATTGCCCCCGGAACAGTAGCCATTGTCATATCTGGAAATGCTGTACCCGCGAGTGTTGTTGCAAGTCCCGAATTCTGCATACCTATCTCTATAGCAACCGCCTTCTTCCTTCCAAGATCCATTTTAAAGAGGAGTCCAATAAGGAAGCCGCATAGATATCCAAGAAGATTATGAAGAATTACAATCATAAAAATAATAAGACCTGTAGTCAGTATCTTCTCACTATTATGAGAAACTACTGCTGCTACGATGAGGCATATTGCCGCTACAGAAACCGTAGGAAGTATATCCACTATTTTCTCTGTATATTTTCCAAAGATTTTATTTATCAGAAGACCGAGGCCTATAGGAATAATTACGACCTGAATAATAGAAATGAACATCGATTTAACATCTACACTTACCGATGTTCTAAGATACATATATGTGAGCGCAGGAGTAAGAAGCGGAGCCAGCAAAGTATTGATGCTGGTCATTCCAACGGACATAGCAGTATCACCCTTAGATAGAAACGTAACTACATTACTTGATGTACCACCCGGACAGGTTCCGACCAGAACCACACCGACCAGAAGCTCATTACTGAGCCCGAATATCTTACCCAACAAAAAAGCAAGTAACGGCATTACAATAAACTGAGCTAGGCAGCCGACTATTACATCTCTCGGTCTCTTAAAGACAACCGCGAAATCCGAGAGTTTCATCGTAAGTCCCATACCGAACATAACTATCATTAACAGATAATTGATCCATGTAGTCTGAATCCATAGACATGACTTAGGTAGAAAAAGAGCTAACGCCGCTATAACCAGAACTATCCACGCCATGTATTTTCCTATAATGTCACTTACCTTTTTCATTGCCATCCCCTTTTTCAAAATACTTAAATCTGAACCTTTCCAGCTAGGATATCCTTATAATCTGCTAGATTCTTTCTCAGAAGATTTGGTGTATCCAGCTCGTATGGACATTTTGTTTTGCAGAGTCCACAGTCTACACACTCCTCTATCTTCATCATTAGTCCCTGCCACTCTTCTGATAAGAAGTTCTGTGAAGGTATCAAAGAACCTCATTCCGCCTTCATACGCCCCTCGTAGAAGCTTTACAGCCATAACCATATCAACTCTTTGAATAGGCAGTGCCCCAAAGGCATTCTGCGGAACCTTTATTCCTGTTTTGCCCAATACGATTTCTCTCATTAGCATACACTCCACTAAAATTATTAATACCCCAGTACATCACATTTCAAAAAACACTTATCTTCATAAGTATACAACAAAAAAGTCGTCCTGACACTCACAAAGTAGGACGACTTTTCCATATCTAGTATTATATTTAATTATAGCAGAATATTAATCACGATTAATCACAGACCTTTTCTGATTATGTTTGCCAGGTTCAAGAAATCCTTAGCCTTCATTAAAGCCATCCCCTGGGATTCATCCCCGAGCACAACTAGTTTATCTCCCGAAGATATATCAAAAAG
>DFEN01000046.1:0-485 GCA_002368685.1 Lachnospiraceae bacterium UBA3801 | reverse complement strand
CCCATATTCTCCTCTGGTACATAATTCGCGAGGTCATCAAGAGATACTTCAAAAAGCTCTGCAAGTAATCTGCATTTTTCAAGATCAGGAATAGTTTCCCCCGACTCCCACTTAGCAACTGCTTGCCGGGATACTCCAACCGCCTCAGCTATATCCTCCTGAGTCATCTGTTTTATCTTTCTTAAACGAACAATATTGTCACTAAACATTTTTTTCTCCTATTTACTATACTAATCTTTTAATCCATTAAACAACATTTCTTTCATTCACAGATTACTCCTTATTCTGAACCTTCTTCTTTCTAATTCCAAGTACTGCCCATCTGAAGAATGGTATTCTCGAAATAATTGCATATAGTCCATATCCAAATACAAAGCCTGCAATTAGGCTAAGCAGATAGCAAAGAGGTGCAGGAAGGATTGCATTCTTTGCAAAAACAAGAGCCACAGTGGATATTCCAAGATAATGGAATACATAGAGCCCGA
>DFEN01000177.1 GCA_002368685.1 Lachnospiraceae bacterium UBA3801 | reverse complement strand
AGCGGAAAAGCAAAATGGACTTATACCTTTGAAGATTGCTATTCCAGTGCAGATTCCTTTGTCGTCTCTGATAAGTATTTATATATCCTACTCGATAACGGAGGTCTCGCTAAAATAAATACAGCGGACGGAAAAGTAGAAAAAAATATCCAGCTGGATATGGGCAAAAATGAAGGAATAACTATAAATGACATGACTCTTTCTCCAGATGGAACAAAGATTGCATTTTCCGGCTTTGTAGATTGGTCTACCTACAATATCGGAGTAGTCGATTTAAACTCCGGCAAAGTATCCTTTGCTGACTCAACAGAGGATATGATCAGAGATGTAGCCTTCGCAGATGATAATAACGTAATGGTAGCTTATTCCAAGGACGCAATGAATAGTAGTATGTCCTTTGGAAATAATTCCATACTATCTGCTGATCATACAGATATCAAATGCCTGAAGGCAAGCGACCTCAGTGAAGTGTGGTCTGCTGACTTTGTATGTAATGATGTAATGATTCAGAGCGGATTCCTGGCACTACCTGAAACAAAGTCAGTTTGTTACTTCTGCGGTAATATTGCTACCGTATATGACACAAAGTCAGGAGAAGTTAAGTACGAAAATAATATAAATGATTCAATAATAGATGCTAGTGATAGAGACGGCGATGGAGTTCCTGTTTATATTACAGAAGAAGGTGGTATAGCTTACCCTGTGGCAGAAAACGATGATGGAGCAGCTTACACCAAGTATCTAACTGATAATATATCAAAGGCTATCGTACATGAGGGAATCTACGCCAACAAGCAGATGACCAGTGAGATCATCTACTATGGAACGGATGTATATGATAAGTCCTGGAAGGAAATAAAAGAAGGAATAACTCTAAGCCGCATTTACAATGACACCTATATGGATGAAACTGTACTAGCCATTATCACTTCCGAAGATGATAAACCTGGACTACTGGCTTATAATCTTGAAGATCCTTCAAAGATTCATCAGCTAGAGTTAGACGGTGATTCCGCCTATAACTTTGATATACTTGGCGCCTACGAGGGCAAGCTTTACATAGCTAATTCCTCAAGTGGCAGCTACAATCTGGTAACTGTAAATATGTCAACGGGAGATATGGATTCCGTTGATATTTGCGAATCTTATTATGATCCTGGGAAGACTGCTTCCTTCTCAAACGGAAAATTAACATATTCATACAGCAAGGATTACCAGGACAACTATGTTGTAGTTCAAGATATCAAAAATGGCAAAACCAAGGAGTACTCTCTTCCAACAGAAAAATACGCTCCAACAATGGCTCCTGCATATTTTGAGAAAAGTAATCTTATATATTATGCCGATGAAGAAGGAGACTTCTTCATAAATGCAAAGAACGACAAGATTCAGGAAATGGGGCTTCCTGCATCCTGGACGGAAACAAGTATTATCGCTGCCAGTGGTGATGAAAAGACCTTCGCTATATCTGATAAATCTCAGATACAGCTTGTGACACCTGATGGAAGTACCAAGTTCACTATAGCCTGTCCTGGCGTAGAACCTGTTGGTATGGCTTTCTATAAACCAGAAAAATCAAAAGAAGAACTGCTTCTTGTTGTATATGAAGACGGATCATTTTATAGATACTCCACCACTACCGGGGACATTAAAGGTAAATCAGAAACCTCTGTCTACTATGGCAGCACAGACAAAGCTGAGTTCATATTCAGTGAAGATGGTTCTAATCTATATATCCAATCTGGGGATCTTACAAGGCTAATAGATATAGACAGCTGGACTGAAACAACTTATATAGAGCACTGCTTCGGATACCACAGAAAGACTGATAGATTCTTAACCTATTCAAATCCAAATTATGAAGAATATAAGATTGGTTATTATGATAGATATTCAAATGAAGAGCTCGTTGCAAAAGCAAAGGAAATAACCGGAGGAACCGAGCTGTCCGACGAACTTAAAACAAGATACGGTCTTTCAGACGAGGACTAAAACAGGTATTATAATTCCAACAAATAAGCTGCCGTTTGTAAACGGCAGCTCACTTTTTTCTTACTCCTCTACTTCTTTATACAGCTGATCAAACAGTCTTCCGTTGATGATATAGATATCATGTGGATCGTCCTCACGGACTGCTATATAATCTCCAGGATTTCCGGAATAATATTTCTCCATATCCCACATAGTAAAGAGCTTTACACAGCGAGTAAGTGGTTTAGCATATATTCTCGACTGACCTGTGCTGATAACTCCCTTAGCATATTCCAGTACATTCTTTGTCTCACCTGTGAAGATATCCTTGATGCTAGGCTCATATTCAAAGGTTCTATCATAAGGTTTATCAGAAGGTTTATAGCTACTCTCCAGCTTTTCCTTAGTTATCGGATAAACTTCCCCTTCTATACCTATCATCAGATATTTATCCTCATCTAGTCTGATGTTAACATCGCCCTCAAGAGTACGTATCTCTACCATAGTATTGAGTGGAAATACATCTGTAAGCTTTACATATCCAAGTAACTGTGGTTGCTTATCATACTTCTTCATTTCAGAAGTGTCCAGCACAGTATCCTTTGCATAGATGATTTCATACATATCAAAGTATTCATCTATTCTTTTAGTGAATAGTTCATCTGCTTTCTGCTTTGGATCGTCTCCTGGCGACTCGATCAGTTTCTCTGGCATAAGGTTACCCCCTGCCTTGGTGATATGACCGCCGCCACCACCATAGCCCTTAGCTACGAAGGCGGCCAGCTCATTTGCGTGAACCTCCTTCACGCAACTTCTGACAGAATACTTAACCTCGAAATCACTGACATAGTAAGCAAGACAAACATTTACTCCAATTGTCTCCATTACGAAGTCACTGATAACACCGAGGATATTTGGATCACATTTATCTGCACGGATAATCAGATATTTATTCTTAGGAAAATATTCATAGTCAAGAATAGCTTTACCTGTAATTTTGAGCTCATCAAGAGATATATTTGAGGTTGCCATTTCTTTTACTATACTGCTAATTATCTGCAGGTTATCACGCATATCTCTATCGAGAGGATGTGATACCTCAGACATTCTATTGGTATCTGTATATAGTCCATAATAAAGAGCCGTAGACAGAAGCATATTTTCTGTAACATCGAGTCCCTCACTCCTTATCATATCCCACAGAATAGTGGCGCAGCTTCCTATATTGCTTCTTACCTCTGACAGTTCAGGAAGAGAAACCGTCACTTGATGATGATCTATTATCGCGATATTCTGTGCTCTGGTTGGAGTTACATTTGTATTGCCATACTGACAGTCCACTGTTACGAGAAGCTCTGGATTATCGTCGAAATCTGGTTCGTAGGTAACAGGAATATCCAACTCGTCCAGCATTATCAGAAGATTACTCTTCTGTATCTTATTTTTTCCACGATAGATGAATCTAGGAGTCTTTCCATTCTTACATAGGTACCAGGAAAGGGCATATCCAGAGGAAAGTGCATCCGCATCTGGATTATCATGGCATTGTATTACTATATCATCATATTTTAGTAATTCACTAAGTTTCATAAGTTCCTCCTCTATTTCCAATAATCAAGTTCTTCTTCATTTAGACCTATATCGGACGCCTTAAATACCGGCGTTTTACCTTCTTTTCTCTGTTTCTCATAATCCTTAAGGGTATCTATCGCTATCTTTCCAAGCAGCATACAGGTAGGAAGATTGATGAGAGTCATTCCACCCATTGTTATGTCCGCAGCCGCCCAGGCAGCATTCATCGGAATAAGCGCTCCTAGCAGAACCACTATTGTACAACCGATATGGAAGCATCTCATAAATAGCTTAGAAGGCTCCTTCTTATGATTAAGGAAAATGAGTGCATTATCAACATAGAATAGATTTCCTAAAAGAGTTGTAAATGCAAACAGTACCATGGAGACCGTGATAAAGGTCGGACCAATCTTTCCGAAAACAGTAGATATAGCATTCTGTACATATGGAGCTCCTGAAACCGCTTCGCTCCTCTCAACTCCACTCGCCAGACACATAAGTGCTGTAGCTGTACATAGAAGAAGTGTATCTATATAAACTGAAAGTGTCTGAACCAGTCCTTGCTTTGCAGGATGACTAACCTTTGCAGAAGCAGAAGCATTTGGTGCAGAACCAACACCGGCCTCATTCGAATATAGGCCTCTTTTAATACCGTAGATCATACAAGAGCCTGCGACTCCGCCAAGTATAGACTTAAAATCAAAAGCATCCTTAAAGATAAGAACAAACATTGATGGGATATTCTTTATATGAGCCAGAATAACAATAAGGGAAATGATTACATAAGCAACACCCATAACTGGAACTATAACGCTTGTAATCTTTACTATTCTCTTACCTCCTCCCAATAGACAGTAGCCTGTCAGCACTGCAAGGATTCCACCCACTATAAGTGGTGTCCACTTCGCATCGTAGAAGGAATAAACTGCAAAGGTCGACTGAAGATTATAAGAACATAGCAGATTAAATCCGACCGCATAGGTTGCAATTAAGAATACACAGAAAAGCCCCGCAAGAAATGGAGCATGCAGTGCCCTCTCTATATAGTAAGCAGGTCCACCATAGCTCTGTCCATCGGAATTCTTTCTCTTATATATCTGAGCCAGTGTACTCTCTACAAATGCAGAGGAGGCACCTATAATGCACATGACCCACATCCAGAAGCACGCCCCTGGACCTCCAAGACATATAGCCGTTGAAACTCCTACGATATTACCTGTACCAACTCGCGAAGCTGTGGATACAAGCATAGCCTGAAGCGAAGAAACATTTTTCTTATCTGTAGGTGGTTCTTTAAGTAATCTGATGGATTCCGGGAAAAGTCTTATCTGAACTCCCTTTGTGAGAACTGTGAAATAGATTCCGGCCAGCGCCATCACTATTATAAGAATGGGATAGTACATAATACTATCAATGCTATCTAAGATTTCTGTGATCATACCCTCTCTCCATTTTTATATTTTGTAACCCGGTAATTTATTGTAACATATTTCGTCTATTTATAATAGCAAAAACACCCATAACTAATTGTTACAGATATTAATAAATGTTATACTTTAAGGGTACCATGTTAATTTAATTCATTATATTTTTTGAATTATAAGCATTTCGATCAAGGAGTTTTATATGCAGTACAGAAATGACAAAAATGGTAACAATCTATCAGTCCTCGGATTTGGATGTATGCGCTTTACTAAAAAGGGCAACTCCATTGATATCGACAAAGCTGAGAAAGAAATAATGGCCGCTTACAGGGCTGGCGTTAATTACTTCGATACCGCTTACATATATCCCGGCAGCGAGGCCGCGCTCGGAGAGATACTCGAGAGAAATGGCATAAGAGACAAAGTAAATATCGCCACTAAGCTGCCCCAGTACCTTATCAAGAAGAGTAAGGGAATAGATAAGTATTGGGAGGAAGAGCTCTCCCGTCTTAGAACAGATCACGTAGACTACTATCTGATGCATCATCTCACAGATCTTGATATGTGGGAGTCCCTCAAGTCTCTCGGAATCAAGGATTGGATAGATAAGAAAAAAGCAAGTGGGCAGATCAGAAATATAGGATTTTCCTTCCACGGTAATACGGACAGCTTCATCAAGATACTAAATGACTATGACTGGGATTTCTGCCAGGTACAGTATAATTATCTGGACGAAGTTACACAGGCTGGTAAAAAGGGTGTACAAGCTGCTGCCGAAAAGGGAATACCTGTTGTTATAATGGAGCCTCTTCGTGGAGGCAAGCTCGTAAATATGCTTCCTGATAAAGCAAGAAAACTCTTCGAGGCAGATTCTCATGGATGGACCCCTGCAGAGTGGGCCTTCAGATGGCTCTGGAACCAGCCGGAAGTAACAGTGGTTCTGTCAGGTATGAACTCTCTGGAAATGGTGGAAGAAAACTGCAAGACTGCTGACAGCATGGAGGCAGGCAGCTTCACAGAAGCAGACTTCGAACTACTAGATAATGTCAAGAAGGCTATTCAGGAAAAGGAGAAGGTAGGCTGCACCGGCTGCAGATATTGTATGCCTTGTCCTAAGGGAGTAGATATCCCAGGCACCTTCGCCAGCTATAACTATATGTATACTGAGGGCAAGAGTGCCGGAAGATTCCAATATGCTCAGGCTGTAAGTCTTACAAAGGAGCCTTGCTTCGCCTCTCAATGTGTTGGCTGCGGTAAGTGCGAGCAGCACTGTCCACAGAGTATACCTATCCGAGAAAAATTAAAAGAAGCGGACAAAAAGCTTCGTCCGCTCCCATATAAAATCGGTATTAATCTCGCCAGGAAATATATGTTTAAGAAGGGGAAGAAAAAATAGAATCCGCATATCTGACTGTAGCCATCGCATCCTTTGCGTAGCAGTCAGCCCCTATAGCATCTGCATATTCCTGAGTCATTACAGCGCCACCAACCACAACCTTGGTATCTGGCTTTTTCTTACGAAGAAGCTTAATGGTATCCTCCATACTTACCACCGTTGTGGTCATAAGTGCGCTGAGTCCAACCAGCTTCACGTCTTCCTCGATAGCCTTTTCTACTATCACCTCTGGAGGAACATCCTTCCCCAGATCTATTACATCATATCCATAATTTTCAAGCATTACCTTGACTATATTTTTACCTATATCGTGTATGTCGCCCTTTACTGTTGCGATGATAACCTTGCCCTTAAGGTCTCTAGGCTTACCTGCCATAGATGCCTTAACTACTTCGAAGGCCGCCTTTGCAGCATCTGCACTAAGTAGTAGCTGTGGAAGGAAAACTGTTCCCTTCTCAAAACCCTTACCTACTTTATCAAGAGCAGGTATCAGCTCTTCATTTATAACCTCTAGAGCATCCCTGGTTTTTATAGCTTCCTTCATCGCACTTTCTGCGACTCCGACCATACCCTTTTCTATGGCATGACCAAGCTGAGACTTGTCAGACTCCGCAGTGTCCCCTTGCGCCCCCGCTCCTGTCTGTGCTGTTCCCGCCTGTGCCGCACCTGCTGGCCCCGTACTAAGCGTTGAAAGAGTTGCATTTGCATAGGCTTCTATAAATCCCATACACTGAGGATCGAGATCCGATAATGCAAGGAAGGAACGATATGCCGCCATCATCTGCTCATTGTTCGGATTCATTATTGCAAAGGAGAGTCCCATCTGCATAGCCATAGTAAGGAAATAGGAATTGATAACCTGTCTCTGAGGAAGTCCAAAGGAAATATTTGATACTCCCAAGATTGAACGGCCCTGATACTCATCTCTTATTCTTCTGATAGTTTCAAGAGTAGTCACACCTGAAGAGGAATCAGAAGAAATCGTCATACAGAGACCATCAATAACTATATCCTTTCTAGGAATTCCATATTCATCTGCCGCTTTATAAATCTTCTCAGCAACGGCTATTCTTCCATCCGCTGTTTCAGGTATTCCGTCCTCATCGAGAACAAGTCCTACCAGTACACCACCGTATTTTTTTACAAGTGGCATAACCGCTTCGATCACTTCCCTCTTACCATTTACGGAATTGATCATAGCCTTACCGTTATAATATCTAAGTCCCTGTTCAAGAGCTACAGTATCCGTTGTATCTAGCTGCAGAGGAAGTCCTGTAACACCCTGAAGCTTAGTTACAACCTCACGCATCATCTTTGGTTCATCTATTTCAGGAAGGCCTACATTTACATCTAGGATATCTGCCCCTGCATCCTCCTGTTCAAGTCCCTGAGACAGGATATAGTCCATATCTGCATCACGGAGCGCCTGTTTAAATCTCTTCTTACCCGTTGGATTAATCCTCTCACCTATGATTATCGGTCTCCTGTCACAGGTCACGGCCTGACAGAAAGAGGTTACTACTGTCAGATTCTTTTCAGTATTCGGTTTAAAGGTTCTCTTCTTAACCTTTTCTACAGTCTGACGAATATGCTCTGGAGTTGTTCCACAGCAGCCCCCCAGAACCTGCACTCCAAGATCTGCTATCTGACACATTACATCCGAAAATTCTTCTGGAGTAACATCGAAAACAGTCTTGCCATTTTCTGTTCTTGGAAGACCTGCATTTGGATTTACAACTATCGGAACAGATGCAACCTCCACCATTCTTTCCACCATAGGCAGCATTAGGTCAGGTCCCATTCCGCAGTTCATACCGAGAGCATCTACTCCAAGACCTTCGAGCATAGCAACGGTAGAATCGACATTTCCACCGGTCAGAAGCTTACCCTTCTGATCGTAAACTGTAGTTACGATAACAGGGAGACTAGTATATTCCTTAGCTGCAATTACGGCCGCTTTTGCCTCGTAGCTGTCGCTCATAGTTTCTATAAGTATAAGGTCGCCGCCTGCCTTTTCGCCGGCCGCCATAGCCTCTCCAAAAAGCTCCACTGCTCTATCGAAGCTAAGGTCTCCCATTGGCTCAAGAAGTTTTCCTGTAGGTCCAATATCTATAGCGATATAGGCATCTTCCCTGCCGGTATTCTGGATCGCCTGCTTGGCAAGATCAACTGCAGCAGTCATAAGCTCCTCAACTCTGCCTGGGAACTTTAGGGAATTAAGGCCAAATGTATTCGTATTAAAAATATCTGAACCTGCTCTAAGATAACCTTCGTAAAGTTGCATTATTACATCAGGATGATCCACGTTCCAAGTTTCTGGAAGCTCCCCTCCCTCTAGTCCATGCTCTTGCAGAAAGGTTCCAGTTCCACCATCACAGAACAGCCATTCTTTTCCAAGTTTTTCTCGTAAATCCTTTTTCATCTCTTACCTCGCGTATGCGCATTTCCCAGCCATGCTGCACTGCTCGCAGCCACTCTTCTCGCAATTTGAATCTATCTCTGTAAGTCCAACCACTGCTGTTATGGACTTGGTCGGTGTCATAAGTAGGCTATCAGAAAGTGTTACTCCAATAGTCCTTGGCATCTCGAGAATCCTCTCAAAATCCCTCTGAACCTCCAGTGGAAAATCACCATATCCCGGAGAGAATCTTGGTCTCGCGAAGAGTCCTCTCTCTTTGGCTTCCTCTATTATCTTATCATTTATCTCATTTGCCCAGGCCTCAGCCATTGCCGCTCCCACTGCCTGATAGGTATAAGCCTTCAGCATATCTCTAACCTCAGCTTTTCTAACCAGCATATCAGGAACACTGCCCAGGGTTACTGCCATCATTACTATTTCAGCACAGCCCTCCAGATTCTTAAGTAGGTTACCGGAGGTTACCTTTATTCCAGAGAATTCACAAGTAACATTTTTCTCTTTATGAGTTCCTTCTCCATCTTCATCTGGAACAAGTTTAAAACTGAACTTCCACTCCAGAGGAAAGATTTTATAGGTATATTTAGGATTTACCTGCTCCTGCATATCAGCTATACATCCCTCGATTATTTTGTTCATATTATCATCGATTTCTGTTACTCCCTTAAAGCCTAAATATCTCTCTACTTCTTTTCTATTAATATTTATCATTATCTTACCTCTTACTTTTCTAAACTATCTAACTAACTTATTTCTTATTTTCTGTTTTTTCTTCTTTACCTTCTTCGCTTTCTCTTACTTCAATCTCGACACTATACTGCTTACCCCTCCTAGTATATTTTCCAAGGAAGAGTTTATCCTCATCAAAGTCTATCAGCTTTGCTTCTTCGTCTGGGTTATCAATGAGTATTAGCTTTCTACCCTTTTCATCCTGGTATATCACAAATGTAATCTGAGGATACTGAAGCCTATAACTGGAGCCTTTATAATATCCCCATATTAGATCTCCGTCCTTTGTTTCCGGAACCCTTACCACCAGCTCCTTTGTATCATCAAAATCTATACTGACATTTGACTTTTCCTCTGGGATTTCTTTTTTCAGGCCATACTTATCATAAGCCTCCGTAATCCTAGCAGAGACCTTCTTCCAATATTTCCCATCTACTATAATACTATAAGGAAAATACCAGAATCCATAATCCACCAGGCAGAAAATAGCAAGCCACTTTATCGGAGAAAGAAGACCTCCGATCAGGATAAGTATTCCTCCCACTATAGGAACACCACTACTCTTCGTTCTAGTCGCCGCATAGCTTACTATTACAAAGAATAGCCCTATAACCCAAAAGATTATACTAACTCCGTATTTCATTACAAATTCATTCATCATATCTGCCACCATTTATATAACAATCCGGCTGATTCAAAACTATCTCTCATCTTATCATTTATGGCAAGTTTTGTTAAGGCTAAACGATGCATAAATATAAGAAACTATATTTTTCTATCTATTTGTGCTATCATATCTCTCGGAAAAATTATGTAAAAGGAGACACACTAATATGAAACGTAAAATTACCGCACTTTTAATGGCAAGTGTCTTTGTGCTTTCTGCATTTACAGCATGTGGAAGCAAGGATACCGCAGAAACAACTACTGAAGCAGTTACTGAAGCAGCAACTACTGAAGAGGCTGAGGTCGCAACTGTTGACGCCGCTACAGAAGGCGACGCAACTAAGGACAGAGCAGGAAATGATATAGTACTTCCAGAAGAAGTTAATACTATCATCTCTATGGCTCCATCAACAACAAGATTCCTTATAGATCTTGGTCTTGCTGACAAGATAGTTGCAATTGATACAAACTCACTTATATATGAGAGCGAGCTTCCAGATGATGTTCAACAGTTCGATATGATGGCCCCTGATAATGAAGCTCTCGTGGCTCTAAATCCTGACATTATCTTCACTTCCGGAATGAGCAATATTGGTGGAGACGATGCCTTCCAGAGCGTACGTGATGCAGGCATCTGTGTAGCTGACATCCCTACAAGTACTTCCTTCGAAGAAATTGATAAGGATCTTGAGTTCATCGGTATGGCCGTTAAGGAAGAAGCCAAGGCTCAGGAGCTCATCGCTGCCTTTGATGAAACTGTAGCTTCAGTTCAGAAGATTGGTGAGACTATCACAGAGAAGAAGACAGTTCTTTTCATGATCTCACTTCCTTCAGAAGAGTACCCTTCTGTATATACTTTTGGTAAGGGAACATATCTCAACGAGATGATCACTGCAGTGGGTGCTGAAAATGTAACTGGCGATCAGTCAGACTGGATCAGCATTTCTGAAGAGGAAGCTATCGCTATGAATCCTGATGTTATCATAACAAATGTAGATTACATCGAGGATGTTGAAAATGTTATTAAGTCTGCTGCAGGTTGGGAGAATGTTACAGCTATTAAGAATGACGCTGTATACTGTATCGACAGTACTTCAAGTAATCAGCCTAACAACCATGTAGTGGATGCTCTTATCCAGATGGCTAAGCTCATTTATCCAGAGCAGTTCGCTGATTTCGATGATCCATTTGCTTCTGCAGGAGACGCTGAATAAGAAGTAGATAAATCAGAGATAGAAAGTCTTAAAAGAAAAATTATATGAAAAGATACATCTTTACGACAATTATATGTATATTCATATTACTTCTATGTATTAACATGGGGAGCGTTCATATAACGCTCCCTGATTCTATTTGCATAACCCTACACAAGCTTTTCGGCCGTACACTTCCAGATAGTGTTGAACCTATGACTGTATCCATATATTGGAATATCAGAGTACCACGAGCGCTTGTGGCCTTCCTCGTGGGAGGGGCTCTTGCAGTAAGTGGTGCCGTTATGCAATCTCTGCTTCAGAATCCACTCGCTTCGTCCTATACGATGGGCGTATCCTCTGGTGCATCGCTGGGAGCGGCTATAATCATAATCTCTGGCATAACGAGCTTCTGGCTTAGAAGTATGCTTCTTCCAAGTGTCAGCTTTATCTTTGCACTTGCGACTGTACTCTTTGTAATTTTTTTCTCCAGTAAAATTGATAGGAATCTGCATAGCTACACGATTATTCTGATGGGTATGGTTATATCCCTATTTGTGAGTGCATTTCTTACTCTACTGGCCTCACTATTCCCAGATAAATCAAGTCTTATGTACTTCTGGATGATGGGTTCCTTCTCTTCTAGAAACTGGACTCATGTTCTTATAATTGCTCCCGTATGTCTAATAATCACGATTCTTATCTGGCTTAATTCTAGGGAAATGGACCTGATGACCTTCGGTGATGAGCAGGCTATGTCTATCGGAGTAAATACAAGAAGGAGGAAGACTCTTCTAATAATACTAACCGCAATGCTAACAGGTGTATCTGTTGCATTTTCAGGTACGATTGGTTTTATAGATCTCGTCGCACCGCATATAGTAAGACGAATCTTCGGCTCAAAGCATAAGGCAGTTATACCTATGAGCTTCCTGATTGGCGGTGCTTTTATGTCGCTGGCAGATCTCGTAGCAAGAACCATTATTTCACCAAGAGAGATTCCCGTTGGAGCGGTCACAGCACTTATCGGTGCACCGTTCTTCGTACTTATTTTCTTCTCTAAGAGAAAGAGTAGTTAATTTTCTTATTTGAAATATGAGGCTTTAAAAGAATCTAAGAGTAGGTTATAGAAATGAAAATAATACTCGAAAATGTATCCGCAGGGTACGACAAGAAAAATCTTATAATTAAAGACTTTTCTACCACCTTCGAAGAGGGCGGGATATGTGGCATACTTGGACCAAATGGTTCCGGTAAGACCACTCTTCTTCGCGTTCTTTCAGGTATCCTCCCTTATAGCGGCAAGATAGAGCTTGTTAGTGAAAGTTCTACCACTGAGCTATCTACTCTGCCACAGAAAAAGCTAGCTAGATACATTTCCGTAACCCCACAGTTTTCTTCCGTTTACTTTTCTTATTCAGTATATGAAACAATCCTTATGGGTAGATATGCCCACGCTGAGTCTTTTCTGGATTCTATTAGAGGTACATCCGCAAAGGATAGAGAAATAGCAGATAATGCTATGGAAATGACAGGTCTCACGGACCTAAAAGATAAGCAGATAAATGAACTATCTGGCGGTCAGCTGCAGCGCGTCATGTTAGCTAGAACCTTCGCTCAGGAAACACCTATCCTGCTTCTCGATGAACCAACTAATCATCTGGATATCAAGTACCATAGCGAGCTAATGCAGTATCTATCAAAATGGGCAGAAGGAACAACAAAGGTTGGGAACACAGAACATCAGAATACCGTTATTTCAGTCTTCCACGATATAGGAGACTCTGCACTTATCTCTGACTCTATTCTACTTATGAAGAAGGGCAGTCTCATAAAAAAAGGTCCCGCTCAGGAAATCCTGACACGCGACCTTCTTAGTGATGTTTTTGATACAGATGTAATCGATTATTATAAAACCATATCTGAACAATTTATCTATTAAAATCTTTTCCAAGTATATTGTAGAGGTTATCCGTTATAGCCTTAGCAACATCCGGCTTATTCATTGAATAAACATGTACATTTGTTATTCCATTTGCATATAGATCAATTATCTGATCTGTAGCATAGGCTATTCCCGCCTGCTTCATAGCCGAAGGGTCATTTCCAAAATAATCCACTATACTCTTGAAACGCTGTGGCATAAAGGAGCCGGATAGCTTAATAGCTCTTTCCACCTGCTTTGCATTTGTGATAGGCATGATACCAGGAATAATTGGAACAGTAACCCCCAGCTCTCTTATCTTGTACATAAAGTTGAAGAACAGATTGTTATCGAAAACCATCTGAGTCGTAAGGAAATCTGCTCCTGCATCAACCTTTTCTTTGATATGTAACAGGTCATCCTGCTGATTTATACTATCCGGATGAACCTCTGGATAACAGGCAGCACCTATACAGAAATCACCATTCTCCTTCAGTTCTCTAACCAGCTCAACGGCATGCTTATAATCCCAATTGGAAGGATCTGACTCCATCAGCTCTGGAGTAAGATCACCACGAAGAGCCATAACATTTTCTATTCCGAGTTCCTTCATCTCCTGGATTCTCTGATGAACTGTAGCCTTACTAGAGGATACACAGGTGAGATGTGCCAGCGTAGGAACACCGTATTTATCCTTGATATTTTTAGCTATCTCCATTGTATATTTGCTGGTTCCGCCGCCTGCACCGTAGGTTACGCTCATGAAAGCTGGTCTGGTTGCAGCGATCTCTTCTGTAGCTTCAACTACACTCTCGAAAGTACTTTCCTTCTTTGGTGGAAAGACCTCAAATGAAAGAGACATATTCTTCTTATTTAGTATGTCGATAATCTTCACGCTGGTTTTACTCCCGTTTTAAATATAATGATTAATTACCCTTTTTCTTATTTTTAAGGCTTCTCTTATTTTCATACATCAGTTTATCCGCACGTTCAAAAACGTCCGTCACTCTCGGATCTGTTTCAGAATCATAATCCGCCATACCAGTAGCTACAACTATGATATCATCATTTTTTATATTTTCTAAAACCTGTTTTCTCAGTCCCTCTAGAAGCTCTTCTCTATTCTCATAGTCTTCTCCAACAAGTACTGCCACAAATTCGTCGCCACCTATTCTGAAAACCGGACTATGAGTAAATACCCGACATATCATCTTACAGGAATCTTTGATATATTTATCCCCTGCCTTATGCCCCCGGGTATCATTTATCTTCTTAAGATCATTCAAGTCGCACATAACGATTGCGAACTCATCTATCTCCTCTGCATTTACCCTTTTCTGCAGATCTGATTCATAATCCTGGAAGGCATTCTTATTTCTAACTCCTGTCAGTTCGTCTCTGATAGCCTTCTCTTTAGCGGTCTTAAGGGCACGTACCTGATCATCTATATTCTCGATTCCTACTATCAGATGCTTCTTGTCCTGGGCCCACATAATAGAGAGACGCGTATACTTTATCTTGTCATCAATTATCAGTCTATATCTTTCCGTGAAGAGTCTCTTATCTCTCAGCTTCTCAAGAACAACCTCCTTCGACATTATGCTGACAACCTTATCTCTGTCATCCGGATAAACAACTCTCATTATATTCTTGCGAGATTCCTCAAAGAAGTCATCACCCTTATCAGGAACTTGGAGATTCTTATAAATGTCGCTGGACTCAAACTCTATGTAGGAGTCATTCTCTGTGTTTACATAATATATAGTGGCATAGTAGGAAGCCAGACTCTCTGCTATCTGTCCGTAGATTATACTCCTCTCCTTTTCCCTTCGAAGAGCAGCCTCAGCCTCATGCTCTGCCTGTCTATTCTCAACGCAGTATAGAAGGTGTTTCTTATCCTTCGTCATCATTATGGAAAGGCGTGCATAAATGACGGATCCTTCATAGATTATCTGGTAATCAAACTGAACTGTCGGTTCTGCCTCCAGCTTCTTCAGTATCTTCTCCTTGATACAATGCTCTATAAAGTTTTCCTGATCCTCCTTATGAATGATTCTCC
Source organism: Lachnospiraceae bacterium UBA3801 (assembly GCA_002368685.1). GTDB lineage: Bacteria > Bacillota > Clostridia > Lachnospirales > Lachnospiraceae > Eubacterium_Q. The sequence goes on along the minus strand of DFEN01000177.1, from coordinate 10,237 downwards.
GAGCATTTGCAACTGATTCCTCGAAGAAATCCTTTCCCTCTACAGGAACATTCATCGCTCTATACATATCTGTAGATGATATCTCAACGTAATAATCTGTTTCCAAATCCACGTAGTATATCGTGTCATATCTCTCCGCCAGCTGCGTAGCTATATCATTATAAGTCATAGCCTCTTTTCTCAGCTTGTCCTGTTCACGCTGTTTTCTTACTTCCTCATCAATATTAAGGACACCAATAATGAAGTAATCGTCATTTTCTTCTAAACCTCTGATCAGTCTTAGAGAATGCCATACATTCTTACCATCCTTCACATGACGATATACGATACTCTTCATTTCACCTTTTTGAAGATTTTCCAGCAGGTTTTTCTTCTGAATATCATTAAAAAAAATGTGCTTATCATCCTCATGGATAACCTTGTCGGCGTCTCTTATAACATCCTCGAAGAAATCCTTTCCGTCCCTCTCATGCTTAAGAGTTCCTGTATCCTTTTGGATTGAAAACCACTCATACTCATTCGTGACAGCATTAATATAATACACATTCTCATAATCAAACAGAAGTGCATTTGCTATCTTATTCAGTTTTTCGCCCCAATTATTCATGTTTACATTCTACCTTATATGTAAAAGCACCGCAACAAATAATAGTTACAATATATTTTTATTCTTTTCAACCTTCCTTACTGCAAGTATATATGTCAGCAGGAGAAGAACTATATTTAATATAAGCGGGATTACCAGCTCACTATAAGTATCCATTCCGTCATAAACAAAGGTCAGCATATATGTCGGAAGGAATCTTCCTATAGTCAGATATCTCATTATATCTGGAACAAAGAGAACGGTTCCTATCATAGATATTGCTGCCACAGTTCCATTTCCAAACCAGATGGAGAAAAGAATTGTAAAGGCAAGTATGAAGAAAATATTCAGTCCATGCACCAGTGCCAGAACCAAACCATTTCCGAAGCTCATATTACGCATCATAAAGGTACTAGCCACGAGATAGTAAACCAGCATACTTGCAAAAACTGAGATGCCTGCAAGTCCTCCATACACCAGACATTTACCGGTTATAAAATCTCTCCCCTCATATCCCTGCTGAACCGGAAGTATCCACTTACCATTCTTTCTCTCCTTCGGAAGCATGCCATTACATACAAGAATAGTTATAAGAGAATAGAAGAAGCCTATGTAGTAGCCGAATACAGCTACACTTTCTCTTACTCTCTTTGGATAGAGAACGGACATCATATCCTCAAGAGAAGATATATCAAGACCTGGAAGCTCTGCCATAAGCGAATCCGGAATATCGGAGAATATAACAGAAAAAAGCATTATAAGAACTCCGATACCGAAGGCTAAAATAACAAAGAGTGTTACCTTTCCGGTTCTGAGTGCCTCGAGCATATCCTTTTTAATACAGCATTTCATACGTCTCATCATTTGCACACCTCCCGGAATATGACATCCAAAGAGATGGATTCACTATTTATTGATAATATCTCTTGATTTAGTTCCGCGAGACCACGAAGGATATTTGTCTGTTCCTCCACACGATTTTCCGGATCTATCACGAGTTTAACATTAGTATCGTCCAGCTTGATTATCTTCTGAGTAAATGTATATAGCTTATCCAGATCCGGCTTTTCCTTAAAGCTTACAAGGATTGCACTATTACTTACATCCTCTTCCGCCATATCTACTTCCTTTGCTATAACTCCTCCTGTAAGGAAGCCCGCCTTGTCACAAATGCTATCCATATCTGCCAGGATATGTGTGGAAAGAATAACAGTTCTTCCCTCAGATTTGAGCCTCATGAGTATATCCTTTACATCATTTCTGCCAGCGGGATCCAGTGCACTTGTAGGTTCATCCAAAAGTATTATATCCGGGTCATTTACAAGTACTGCTGCTATCCCGAGACGTTGCTTCATACCTCTAGACATGGTCCTTATTTTTGTTTTTGCAGGAAGACTCACGAGACCGAGCAGTTCCTCTACTCTTTCTGGATTTTGATTCTGGAGCAAGAAACTCAAATATTCATCCGTGGTTAGATAGTCATAAAAAGCAGGCAGATCAGGAAGATAGCCCACCTTCTTATCGGTAGTGAACTGTCCATCATCTGCCTTCATCAGACCTGACATTATATTCATAAGTGTGGTCTTACCAGCGCCATTTCGTCCGATCAGACCATATATTGTTCCTTCCTCTATCTGGAAGGATACCCCCTTCAGAACCTCCTTTGGACCAAAGGATTTTCTGATACCTTCTAATTTAATCATTCTTCTTTCTCACATGAGCTCCATTAAATGTTACAACTGCCACAAGCTTATCCAGATCATCTGTTACTCGAACCTCAAAGAAACAATTACTTCTTCCGTCCTTTATCAGCTTTGCCTCAGCATATAGAATACTGCCCTTGGGCGATGACATGAAGCTTGCTGATCCGACAACACTGACCGTCGCATAATCCTTATCATAATTAGATGCTACCGCAAATGCAAAATCAGCAAGTGTATAGATAGCACCACCCATAACTCCACCATAAGCATTTTTATGATTCTCCGTCAGTCTCATGCTGCATTTAGCGTAGTTTTCGCCAATTTCATCAACCTCAGCTCCTGACAGAACCGTTGCATAGCGGTCATGGGAAAATATCTCTCTAGCCTCTTCAAGTGAACCCATTTTAGTAACTCCTTTAACTTTCAGTCATTAAAATAAATGGGATAGATAAATCTATCCCATTTAGTATACGATGAAATTTGCTATTATTTCAAGTAATTAACTAAAACTTCCCATATGTTATTCTGAACGAAGTAGGTTATCTATCTTACTCCACATTTTTAAGTGCCTCGTCCATAGGTATCTTCTTTATTCTATTATAATCTATAAACATAACTATCAGATACGCTATGAACACAAAACAGAATTCTTTGACAAAGCCTATTGGCGAAACATAGTAATGGAACCATCCCTCCATCTTCATCAAATACTTTTGGAAAATAATATTCATAGCAAAGTAACCTGCAACTATACCTATGATACACGAAACAATAACTACAAAGGTAGTTGAAGTAAGATATAGGGAGCTGATTTCCTTATTCTCATATCCCAGTATCTTGACCATGGAAATGGCATTTTCATTTTTCTCAATAATTATCTTTGTAAGAAGATATATAAGGATTGCAGATAGTATGATACATGCATACTGGAAATATACCATGTAGCCACCAATCGAATGATCCAGCTGTCTGGATATCTTGAGCACATCATCCTCAGTTATTGTAGTCGCGATGTACTTATCATTTACTCCTTCTATTTCTTCATTTGCCATGAAGCCTGTGAAGTAGTCCTCATCTTCATCAAAGAACTCGCGGTAGTTCTCTATCGGCATAAATACTGATAGTCCACCCGCATAATCGTATACTCCGACAGCCTTCATCGTATATACATCATTATCGAACTTCTCATCTAGTTTAAACTCATCACCAACTTCGATTTTGTACTTTTCAGAGAAGGTCTGAGAAATATAGACTTCATTTTCCTTTAGGCCACCCGGTACCTGGATATATTTACTATTATCTTCTATTCCGTATACAGATATACTTTCCTTATGAAGATTTTCCTCGTCTCCAGATACATATTCGAGACCTTTCATTGCGAACTTCTCTGCAGAAGCTGTAGTAGTCTTTATTTCATTTTCATCGTCATCCTCTGTCGTCTTAAGTATCATCTGATTCTTTGCAAACATCATATCTGTAACATCGTCTTTATATGCATCAAGCGAATCTGGGAAACCAACTGCCATTGAAAGCATAAGCATGACAAATGCTATTCCGAGCACAAGCACGATATAGTTAGGTATATTCTGAAGGAAGATTCTCGTTCTGAAACGACCGATGAATTTCCAACGAGGAAGTCTAACCGCCTTCTTTCTTTTAGTATTCTTTAGATCATGTCTCAGGAATCTAAGTGGGGAGAATCTCATCATCCTCACTATAACAAATAGATTCACAACAAACATTATTATAAGTGGAACAACAGTAGTTTTGATAAATGCATCTGAGTTCCAATAGGTTTCGTAGGTTGGAAGACTGTAGCTGTTGTAATACATGTTAATTACTATTTCTTTCATCTTCGTGTAGCCTAGAATATTTCCTATAATTGCTGCAATAAGTGTAACAACTACTGGCATGGTCATGTAGTGAACTATCAGCTCTGATTTAGTATAACCAGAGGCTCTAAGTGTACCTATGACAGAGGCCTCTTTAGTAATAGTGTTACTGATTGTTATTGCGAATATAAATGCCAATACCGCAACTAAAATATAGAGCATGATTCCAGCCATGGCCTTATCACCACCCATATCATCTGTAGCAAAGTGAATCGCATTATTTGAATAGTTAGGAAGGAAGCCTTCTATTTCAACCTCGTCAGTAACCGCCTGTGAGATAAGTGCAGCCATAACATTTTCGGATAGTTCCTTTTCCTTCACCTGATCCTCAGGCTTTTCGTTATAGGTCCAGGCATAATTATAATGAATATTCTTGTGCAGGTTATCAAAACCTTCCTCAGTAACAATTGCGACGTCAAAATTTATGGCATCAAACATAGAATCCGTAGGTTTCTCATAAAGTGTGCTGTAGTTTACAAGCGCCACAAGAGCTGTAACCTTATATTCCACATCTCCTACCGTTATAGTGTCTCCCACCTTGATTCCAGTATTATCTGCATGCATTCTGTCGATAGCTATCTCGTTATCTGCCTTAGGCATCTCGCCCTCGTGAATGCTGTAAAGATCTACATCTGTTCTATCCTTGAAGACTCTGACAGTTCCGTCCTTCTCGCCGTCCCCGTCTCTATCTTCTTCAACATCCTTGTAGAAATTTTCATATATCTTGATAGGAACAGCCTTATAGTCTGGATTCTCCAGATCATACTTATCTGCCGCCTTATCATACTCTTCGTCAACTTCCTTTTCTACTTCCTTATGAGCCTCCTCTATTGCATCATCCAGAGCCTCATTATATTCATCGCTACCTATAAATTCCTCAGGAAATGCTTCGTCGACCGCCTTCTTCACTTTCTTATCAGCTTCTTCGTAAGCCTTATCCAGATAAAACTGTTTAACGTCTGCCTTCTCACCCTTTTCAAGAGCAGTGAGCATTTCCTCGCTAGCCTTATCATCTAATTCAAAGGAACCATCCTCTAGATTATATTCAATTTTCTTTTTCTCTGCGGATGTAAGCATACTATTGTTTGCTACATACATTCCTGAGATAAAGCCAATCATAATTATAAGAAATAGCGCTATAACCAGATATTTATGCCACTCACCCAGGAGCTCTCTAGGAACTCTTTTCTTAAGTGGGCTCTTTATCTTACTCATATTATTTCTCCTCGTTTTAGTTTACATAACTACCAATCTAGATCAACTGCTGATATCTTGTTTTCGTTAATATTATTGTGTCGAACAACACCATCACGAAGCTTGATCACGTGATCTGCCATATTCTTTATAGCCTCATTATGTGTAACCATGATAATTGTATTTCCGTACTTCTGATTAACATCCTCTATCAGCTTGAGTATTTCCTTTGAAGTATTATAATCCAGCGCTCCTGTTGGCTCATCGCAGAGAAGAATGTCTGGATTCTTAACAATAGCTCGTCCTATTGATACTCTCTGCTGCTGGCCACCAGACAGCTGATTTGGAAGCTTATGTCTATGCTCATAAAGCCCCAGCGTATTTAGAAGCTCATCTATCTCAAGAGGGTTATCAGATAGATAAGCTCCTACCTCTATATTTTCCTTCACATTTAGATTTGGAATCAGATTGTACATCTGGAATACATAACCGAGATGCTTACGGCGATATTGGGTAAGCCCCTTCTCTCCCATCTCTTCCAGCTTGTCGCCACTGATGGAAATGTAACCCGAATCAGGATTATCTATACCACCAATGATATTTAGTAGTGTCGATTTTCCTGAACCAGATGGTCCAAGTAATACACAGAACTCACCCTTTGCAACTGTAAAATTCATTCCTCTCAGAACCTCTTGTCGGGAATCCCCAGAACCAAAGCCCTTCTTCAGATCAACGATCTCTAAAAACTTCCTTTCAAACTCTGTCATAATTATTCTCCTTTTCATATGAACGAATATTCATATATTCACGTGTTCAATATATCCCATATTTTAGATTTTGTCAATCCAAAAATAATAATTTCATTAACAATAGTTAAATTAATCTTATTAAAATTATTTATTATTTACATCATCAACAAAAAAACGAGACCCATTTGCAGAAAATCAAACTTTGAATCCTTTGATTCTAGGTTTAAGTTTCTGCAAATAAGTCTCGCTAATTACTCATAAACCGAAGCTTTACGCTTGTGATGACGATTATATGAAACGAATAAGTGTTCGACAGCTACTCCCTCACTGCCCTTTCAAAATAACAATTAATCTGAGAACTGTCAACCACAATTTTAATATTAATCATGTTATTTTGATATATTTATGATAATATAAATCTATGTTGAATAGGTTTATTCGGTTTCAAAGGAGATTATTATGGAATCCAATAGTAGCAGAGTCTTTGTAATCGCAGCATTCATTTTTGTTGCATTATTCTTTATCTTTTTAGGAATATCCTCTTATAAAGAGAGAGAAAGAAGGCAGCTCGAAGAAGAGGCAAACGAAAGAAGAATTCATGAAGAACTGGAGAAGGAAACGGCCCATAACATAGACGAAGTTTACGAAAGAGTCGAGGACGCCTTCTATAATTCATATGAGTCAAATGTATATATGAGAGCGCCTGGGGATATCGGTGAGGACAAACTTAAAGAGGTAGCGGATTCCATAGACCCATTATTTGGACGTGTTTCACTATATTCATACACAACTAGTTCTTCACAGGAAGAAGGCCTGGATCCTGTATATGACTATTATGTTGGAGTTAATTTTGATCTATATAGAACGGATGAATACTACGTACTTAAGGCTATCCAGGAAGGGGAATATATTCCATCAGCTATAGATAATGCGAACACACTAAAAGATGTATGCGAGGACTTTCTACAGAATAATATTACCGAAAGTATGACGGACTACGAGAAGGAGCTTGCTGTTCATGACTACATAATAAATAACTGTGAGTATGCCTTCAGTGATGATAATGATAGAACTGAGTTCCAGGCTTATGGTGCACTTGTAAATCATAAGGCTGTATGTGAAGGCTATGCCCGTGCATCCGCTCTTCTCCTCAGACTTTGCGGTATTGAGGCAAATCTCGTATCCGGAGACGCAGAAACAAGCGATGAATCAGGCGAGCATGAGGGTGCCAGCTATGTAGTACTTCCGGATGGACAGGTTGCTGAGGGGCACATGTGGGATCAGGTTAAGATTGAAGGGAATTGGTACAACCTGGATACTACCTGGGATGACCCCATCTCTGAGGAACCTATGCTTACTTATACCTACTTCAACGTAAGCGATGAGATACTTTCTAATAATCATACATGGGAAGAAAAAGACGCAGCAACCTGCAGCTCTATGGATGCAAATTACTACGTCAAGAATAATTCATTTTTTGAAGATGATGCCTCTCTCAAGGAATATATTAGTTCGCAGCTTGCAAGCGGAAGCCGTGAGCCTATTATATGCGCATATAAGGATGCAGATTTAAGTGAAGAGGCTATGTATTTTGTTTTCGACTATGAGGGAATAGATCATTATTCATATTCTACTCACGGTGTAGATGGCTATACCTGTCTAGAGCTATACTTTAACCCTTAAGGAAATCACATGCTGCAATAGCTGCATATGCTCCGTCAGAACAAGCTGTAGCTACCTGTCTAAGAGTCTTAGCTCTGCAATCACCAGCTATATATATACCAGGTGTTTTTGTGGTGCATATATTATCTGTTGTGAAATAACCAGCCTCATTAACATCTGCCATATCAGTAAAGGCGTCGTTCTCTGGAACAAGTCCCACTGCCAAGAATACTCCGTCACAACTTACTTCCTTAGCCATGCCTTCCTCTTCGTATCTAACCCCCTTCAGCTGTCCATCCTGGATGATATAATCAAGAATCTTAGTTCCAACATGTGTTTCAACATTTCCATGTGATAGCACCTGTTCCTGAAGCTTCTTATCAGCGGTGAAGAAAGGCATATCCTGAAGAATAACCAGTTCCTTTACTATATCTACCAGAAGGTTTGACTCAACGAATGCAGAGTTACCTCCACCAATCATAACAACCTTCTTATCTCTATAGAAATCACCATCACATACGGCACAGAAGCTGATACCATTTCCAATCAGATCCTGCTCTCCCTCAAGACCGAGAACTCTATGAGTTGTTCCAGTAGCAAGAATAACCGTTCTACCCTCGTAAGCACCACCCTCAGCAGTTTTTACGATAAATGTATTTCCATTTTTCTCAACCCCGGTAACCTCCTCGAGGGTAACCTCAGCCCCCTGGCCCATAGCCTGCTCCAGCATCTTGTCGCCGAACTCATCTCCACTGATAGAGTCAAATCCAGGTATGTTCTCAACCTTTGGAGAATTGACTATCTGTCCTCCAAAAACTGACTTCTCTATAACGAAAACTGTTTTTCCATTTCTTAGTCCATATATTGCAGCAGTAAGACCAGCTGGTCCGCCACCTACTACTATTATATCGTACATCCCACTTATTCTCCTATTGTAATTAATATATCCCCTTGCAAATCTATTCATACCTCACAAATTGATATCTGTTATAACAACATAAGCATCTTCCTGTGACTGCAAGCAGTCCCAGTAGATGCTTATATTTTAATCATTTCAATCTAGCAGTTACTGTTAAGCGTTATGAGCCTTAAGCCACTCAGCAGCTGCATTATCTCCCACGTATCTAGTTCCATCTGGATCAATGATTGTAGGTGTCTGCTGGATATTAAGCTCTCTAGCTATATCCATATTCTCTGAGCAGTTAACTTCGCTATACTCAACCTTAGCAAGCTTGAATCTCTGCTCTGCGCCCTTGCACTTAGGACAATGATCCTTTACATACATTACAGGCATATCTGATGCAGATACTTCTTCTTTGATTTCAGCCTCTTTAACGGACTCTGTCTGTGTAGCATTTGCACCTTCACGAGAATGCTCTGAATAATCATACTTGATTACCTGAGGGCCATCATGTGTAAGCTTACTAACCATGATGTCATACTCACGACGATCCATATACTCCTGAGTCTTTCCATCATTCCAGTTCTGGATAGGACGATAATATCCTGTGATACGGCTGTAAACCTCTGTCTTCTCTCCACAATCTGGACATACATAAACTTCTCCAGTTATATAGCCATGGTTCTTACATACTGAGTATGTAGGAGACATTGTGTAATAAGGCAGTCTATAGTTCTCTGCAATCTTACGAACAAGATTAGCAGCGGACTTCCAATCAGGAAGCTTCTCTCCAAGGAAAGCATGGAATACTGTACCTGATGTATAAAGTGTCTGCAGATTATCCTGAACATCAAGAGCTGTGAAGATATCTTCTGTATAACCAACTGGAAGATGTGAGGAGTTAGTATAATATGGAGTTCCATTCTCATTAGCTGTGATGATATCAGGGAACTGCTCCTTGTCATGCTTAGCAAAACGATATGTTGTAGACTCAGCTGGGGTAGCCTCAAGATTGTACAGATCACCGTACTGCTCCTGATAATCGCTGAGCTTTTCTCTCATATGGTTAAGTACATCAGCTGCAAACTTCTGTGTCTCAACATGTGTAAGATCCTTGTGAAGCCACTTAGCATTCAGACCAACTTCATTCATACCGATAAGACCAATAGTTGAGAAATGGTTATCAAAGGTTCCAAGGTATCTCTTTGTATATGGATAGAGACCTGAATCAAGAAGCTTTGTAATAACCTGTCTCTTTGTCTTAAGTGATCTGGCTGCGATATCCATCAGACGATCAAGTCTTGCATAGAAATCAGCCTCATCGCTTGCAAGGTATGCAATACGTGGAAGGTTGATAGTAACAACACCTACTGATCCTGTTGACTCTCCACTACCGAAGAATCCGCCTGACTTCTTACGAAGCTCACGGAGGTCAAGTCTCAGTCTACAGCACATAGAACGAACATCACTTGGCTCCATATCTGAATTGATGTAGTTTGAGAAGTATGGCGTACCATACTTAGCTGTCATCTCGAACAGAAGCTTGTTGT
>DFEN01000121.1 GCA_002368685.1 Lachnospiraceae bacterium UBA3801 | reverse complement strand
GCATATTTCATAACTACGTATGGTTTCTTTGTGGTTATATAATGAAAGAATACAGGATTAAGTTTGTCACATTCCTGTCTCATAAAGTCTGTTACAACTTCTATACCATGCTGTCTAAGAAATTCTACTCCCTTGCCACTAACAAGTGGGTTAGGGTCTCTTGAACCTATAACAACTCTGGCGATTCCATGTTCCACAATAGCTTCTGTACAAGGTGGCTGCTTACCATGATGACAACATGGTTCCAATGTTACATAGATTGTGGCTCCTTTTGCATCTTCCTTACAACCCTCAAATGCGTCCCGCTCAGCATGAAGCAGGCCACACTTATGATGATAGCCCTCTCCTATGATACGGCCATCTTTTACAATAACCGCACCAACCATAGGATTAGGATTGGTCCAGCCTATTCCCATAGCCGCAAGCTTAATAGCTCTTTCCATATAATCTTTATCTGTCATCATATTATCTGCCATATTGCTCTACAAATATTTCTCGTTATGTTCTGAAGGCTTACCTTGCCATCAGCATCACAATAGTAAAAGCCCTGCAAAAACAGGGCTATGATTTGTATAAAAAAGCTCCGGAATAAATCCAGAGCTAATATGCTATACACACATTCTTCTTCCATCCAGACTATACTGTCGGCTCTGGAATCACACCAGATCATGCATCATATGCTCGCGGGCTATACCGCCGGTGAGGAATTACACCTCGCCCTGAAGATATTTAATTCTTAATTATAGTAGCACTCATATAATAGTGTGTCAAACCTGCCAAGCTACTACACCTCTATGTCAAATAGCCAGACTGGCTGTTTGGATTTATTCCTCATCTCTTATATATGTAACAAATCTATTACCATTAGCTTCAAATAAAGCCTTGGAATCATTCATGCCCTTTTTATATACTGTGCCTGTAACCGGATCCATAAGAACTACATTAAATTCATTGTAGCCAATAATAAGGTAAGCCGAACCATCCTTCATAAGAGCAAGGACAGGTATATCTTTCTCTACATAGTAGAGCATAATATCAAGCTGACAGCCACTAAAGTCAAGTACAGTAGCATCCTCCATCTTTTGTGCAAGAGTTTGAATTGCTCCAGTCCCCCTGCTCATAAGTCCTCTAACATCACCTGTTATACCTTCATACTCAAGTATGGTGTTGATACATACTGCAGTCTGCATAGTTTCGTTCTCACCATCATTTATGCTATTACCCGTAATAGCCATAATCTGGTTCTTCTGAAGAAGAGTTGTCTTTTGATAAAGAAGCCTTCCATCATCGCCATATACAGCTCCACCATTGTTATAAGCATATGAAGCTGCATCTGCCAGGTTATCATAACTATCCTGAAAAGCTCCTTTTACATATACATAATACATACCTTTAAGGGAAGTACGCTCTATGTTAATCTCTCTGTCACCTTCAAAAAGGACCTGCCTCGGGGATAATATCTGAGTCTTATTATTATCAACCTCTTTGTTAAATGCTATCTCTACAACCTTCTCATATTTATCTATAGCAACAACTGTTACTTCATTTTTCATAGCAGAGGCTGAGATATTATCAATAAGCTGATCTGGAACCGCTTTGTCACATATGTTACCTGATACATCTTTCTTCATACGGGTAAGATTAATCATATAGTTACCCTCAGATGTAAAGTCAGTAACAAAAGTATCGCCAGGGTCATAAGACTTAATAACATTAAGTTCATTGTCTACTATGTTAAGCTGGTACATAGGGAAGATTTCTCTCCCTGATATGTCATAAGCTATGTCCTTTTTATGACAAAGGCCGTAAATTAGGTCGTTATCAAAAAAGCCAACCGGTCTGATATAGTCTCCCTCAGGAGCGGCGATACTGACAACTTCACCATTTTCATTGTCAATCCAGTTCATAGACACCGACTTACTATAACCATTGTTAACCCAGGCAGCCATATTACTCCTTGAAGATACTACATATGACTTTTCATCCTGAAACTGAGCTATCTCTGTAAGCTGATTGTCTTCGAGTTTGATTTCATAGATACTTGAACCAATAAGGATATATAGCACTTCATTGCTATCAATATATGACAGGTCTTTAACATCGTCCTTTATTATGTCATATGACTCCTTACTAGGGATAAATGTTAACTCTTCGACTGAATTCTTACCACTATCATAATAAGAAACCAGACACCCCATCTCTCCTTCATGGTTACCTCTGTTCATATAACCGTATACCATGAAATAGATATTGCCCTTTTCATCTATATTAAATATCTTAATATCCGACAGATTATAGGTTGCCCTGTCATCCTTAACATCTTCAAAAAAACCGAATACATAGGCAAGCTTATTCTCAGCAACGTTATAGCTAAAAAGTCTTCCTTCATTGACAAAGGCAATCTTCTTTCCATCGCTGCTTTCCATCATATTGACATCCTGGCTGTTAATACCAAGTTCAATCTTATTATTGACGATATTACTTGTTTTTGCCTTGAACACCTGACTCATAGTTCTTTGGTAATCAAGAAGATACATTCTCTCATCACCAAGTCTGAGTCTGAACATCTCCGTAACTCTGTAGTTCTCTTTAGAAGGAGTTGATGTTGATACAAAATATGTCAGGTTAATAATAGTTGTGCTTTGGTCAATCTGAGACACAGTAGCTATAGGTTCTGTTTCTTTCTTAACATCCAAATCACCCCAGGTAATCTGATCTAAGCTGCTATGAATATCTACATGATTAAATGTTGTATTGTCCCCCGTTGCATCAGATTCAACATATGTAGTAATCTCCTCTGCTGCTGATTCTTTATCGAAGGTTGCATCTGAGAACATATATGCAAAATCAAGCTTTTCAGATAAGTTATAATCATCTGCCTCGATTAGCTTAGTATAGTAGTGAATTACCTGTCCACGTGTTGTTTCAACATTGACACAAAGAGAGTATTCAGTATGTTCTAAGATAAGGTCCTTAATTGATATGGTTCCTGATACTCCATCACTTTCTCTGACATAATCATGAACCTCAGACTCTTCGATAAGTCTCTCTCCGTTACTGCCTCGAAGTTCAAAAGATATTCCAGATATGGTTGAGTCATAGTCCTTAATCTTAAACTTAAGCTTTCTATCTGTTCCAACTGTAGTTATGGAATCTCTCATATGAGTTACATCCATAGTATTGCTATATCCGTGAAGAAGGTTATACTCCTTATCATCACAGATAAATGAAAGAGTTGGAAATGACGCATCGCTCATCTTAGTAGTCATATCCACGTTACCCTGGTTCATTATCTTACTAATTACAAAAAGAGAAACGACGAATACTACTACGCAATATATAATTAAAACAAGGCTGTCAGCCAGCTGTTTATTTTTCAAAATTAATATTTCCTTATTGTATAAATTTAAAAGTCGCACGTCTGGGTAATAGCCAGCTGGCTATTACCTAGTGTGCAACCCCTTTTAATACTAGTTCACTATGTGAACTTAATTATTTTAACTTTGCAGCCTGTATACGAGTAACTGCACGAAGAAGAGATACTTCAGCTCTTGCCATATCGATTCCTTCTTCTTTGCCATCTATACGAGCCTTAGCTCTTTCTTTAGAACTTTCAGCACGGTCAAGATCAATCTCTTCAGGCCATTCAATAACTTCTGCCAGTACTGTAACCTTATCACCAAGTATCTCGACGAATCCCGCATGGAGAGCGGCAACCTTCTGCTCGTCGCCATTAGTGATTCTCAATATACCAGGCTTAATGATAACGGTTGTCGGTACATGATTCTTGTAGATACCTATCTCACCCTCAGAAGTATTAAATTCAACCATAGTTACCTGTTCGTCATAAAACTTACGCTCAGGTGTTATGATTTTTAATTCAAATGTGTTATCTGCCATATCAAAGCTCCTTCTTAGTGGTTCTGATATTTAGCTACAACCTCATCGATTGTTCCTGAGCTGAGGAAATAACTCTCAGGAATATCATCATGCTTACCTTCAAGAATCTCCTTAAAGCCTCTGATTGTCTCAGATACTGGAACGTACTTACCTTCAAGACCTGTGAACTGTGTAGCAACGAAGAATGGCTGAGATAAGAATCTCTGAATCTTTCTTGCTCTGTTAACTACAAGCTTATCGTCTTCTGAAAGTTCATCCATACCAAGGATAGC
>DFEN01000103.1 GCA_002368685.1 Lachnospiraceae bacterium UBA3801 | reverse complement strand
TATGCAAATAGGGACGGTTCTTATTTACTCACTTTTTGAGCAAAATAGAAACGACACTATTTACTCATTTTAGAGTTCAATAAGTTCTTTAGGTGATCTTGCAAGTGGTTCACAACCATTTTTTGTAATTAGAATCATATCTTCTATACGAACACCAAATTTACCTGGCAAATATATTCCCGGCTCATCTGTTTCTATCATACCCGGCTTAACAATCGAAGTATCGCGAGTGTTAAATGCTGGGGACTCGTGAATGTAAAGTCCAACGCCATGCCCCAGTCCATGACCAAAGTAATCACCATACCCTTGAGCATTTATGTAATCTCTTGCTATTCTATCTACATCCTTACACATCATACCAGGTTTAAGATTTTCAAGCACTGAAAGCTGTGCAGATAAAACTATGTTATAAACTTTCTTCTGCTCATCACTAGCCTTACCTATACAAACAGTTCTGGTCATATCAGAGCAATACCCCTTATAAATGCACCCAAAATCCATTGTAAGAAAATCGCCATTTTCTAGCTTCTTATCAGAAGGAATCGCATGAGGCATGGAAGAATTTACCCCAGACGCCGCAATCGTATCAAAGGAAAGTCCCTCTGCACCATGTCTTTTCATACTGTATTCTATCTCTGCTGCAACCTCGAGCTCGGTCATACCAGGCTTTAATATACTAAGAATATCGTCAAATGCCATATCGCCGATATGCTCTGCCTCACGGAGAAGTTCTATCTCCTCAGGCGACTTAATTTGTCTTGGAATAAGGAGTGCGTCCTTTATAGGCTTCATTTCACATCCAAGCCCACCTGAAAACTTCTGATAATCACTATAGCTTATAGACATATCCTCAAAGCCAAGAGTATTTATACCATCAGAAGAAATGTACTCTTTGATGATACTTATCGTGGAGATACCATTTCCAAACTGTCTTACCATAAAGCCTTCATAGCATTCCTTTCCAGCAGCTTCTGTGTACCTCGAGTCAGTTATGAGTATCTTTGAACCCTTCGAAATAAGCGCCACGCCCTCTCCACCACGGAAGCCAGTATAGTACCTTAAATTATATGGATCCGTTATAAGCACTGCATCCACATCAACATTTGTAAGTATCTCTGTATAATCTACCATCATCTTCTCCTTATTAGTACTATGCAAATAGGGACGGTTCTCTTTTGCACATATGCAAATGGGGACGTTTCTCTTTTGCCTATATGCAAATAAGAACCGTCCCTATTTGCATATTTTATTTTGCCTGAGAAACAGTATTTCTATTTAAACCTGTAAATCTTGCAATTTGAGTAATTGTAAGTCCTTTATCTCTTAGCTTACGAATACATTTATCCCTTTCGTGTTTGCTTAATTTTTGTAAAGCCGTACCACTACTAACACTAATTGTATTCCTTAAAACAGTAAGTGCCCAATCATCATCATTGGATAATGTATCAAATTCCATACATTTATCACTATTTTGTAAAGAAATAAAAGTAGTATAGTTTTTCCAATCACCTATTAAAGCGGTGAAAACACTTGTGTCTACAAACGAGTTAATTGTATCATAATATCTGTAACTACTCCACTTATATTCAGATGCAATAGCCACCCCAGCCTTTTCAGGATTTTGCAATATATATCTAAATGCTGTCAAAAGATATGATTCATTATCAATTTCCTCACTGAGAAACCTCCCTTGAAACAGATGTCCCACTCTCTCATACTTTTCATTATAATATTTCGCGTATGTTACATCGATTTTTTTCATCATTTGTGAAATGTTAAACACTGGATCATACACTAATAAATGTACATGATTGTCCATAAGGCAATAAGCATTAATTGCTATGCCCATTTCTCTACTAAATTTGCTAATCAAATAAATATAAAAGCTGTAATCTTTGTTATCTTCAAATAGTATTTGTTTAGCATTTCCCCTAGTAATAATATGATAGAATCCCGTTTTTCCTTGTTTTCTTGCCGTTCTTGGCATAATAATCCCCCTCCTTCACTTGATATGTGCAAATGAGAACCGTCCCCATTTGCATATGTGCAAAACAGAAACGTCCCTATTTGCACAATTAGTTTGTATAACGCAACAAATCGTTGCATTTTTTCCTAAATAGCAAAAATGAGCCATAAGGCTATACACCTTATGACTCATTCGTTACTATTCATTTATCATATATGCAAATGAGAAGCGTCCCTATTTGCATATATGCAAAACAGAACCGTCCCTATATGCATATGTGCAAAACAGAAACGTCCCTATTTGCATAGTTTACTGGCCCATCTGAGCTGCAACTTCTGCTGCGAAGTCTTCGTTCTTCTTTTCAAGGCCTTCACCTGTCTCATATCTGATGAAGCTCTTGATAGCGAAGTTAGAACCTGTCTCCTTAGCAACCTTCTCAACGTACTGCTTAACGTTTTCCTTGTCCTCAGCCTTTACATAAGCCTGATCTACAAGGCAGATCTCCTTAAGGTGCTTAGCAAAACGTCCCTCTACAAGACCAGCGAAGATCTTGTTATCAAGGTACTCAGCCTTGTGATCTGATGCGATATCTCTAAGAACCTGCATACCCTCATCTGAAATGAAGTTATACCAGAACTTGTTTGTCTTCTGCTCTTCATAAGCAGCCTTATCAGCATCGCTCCACTTATTTGAATCAATAGCCTCAGTAATAACTGCATTAAGGATTGGCTTTGGAAGTGAAGCAGGATCAGCGAGTGAGCTGTCTATTACGATTTCCTTCTCCTTAGCAAGTGTATCAGCTGAGATCTCATCTCTTGATACATACTGTGGATTCATTGCTGCGATCTGCATAGCTACGTTCTTCATAGCCTCTGTTATAGCATCACCTGTCTGATCAGCCTGAGCTTCTACAAGAACACCAATCTTACCGCCCATGTGAATGTAAGAAACAACAACGTCGCCTGTAAGCTTTTCAAAACGACGAATTGTAAGGTTCTCACCTATCTTAGCAACCATAGCCTTGTGATACTCTTCTACAGTTGAAGCAGAATCTATATCTGACTTAGCTGCCATAAATGCAGCCATATCTGCATAATCATTATTATTAATCTGTGTAGCAAGACCATTTACATATGTCTGGAATACTTCATTTTTAGCAACGAAGTCTGTCTCTGAGTTAACCTCAATGATAGTAGCTGTTTTGTTATCATCTGAAAGAACTGTTGCAACGATACCCTCAGCTGCGATTCTACCAGCCTTCTTCTCTGCTGTTGCAAGACCCTTCTTACGAAGGAACTCAACTGCGCCATCAAAGTCGCCGTCTGTCTCTGTAAGAGCCTTCTTACAATCCATCATACCAGCGCCTGTCATCTCTCTAAGTTTCTTAACGTCTGCTGCTGTAATAGCCATCTTGAATATCCTCCTTATTAATTACTCTGCATCTTCAGCTGTCTCAACTGCCTCAGCCTCTACTTCTTCCTCTGCCTCTGTAACACCCTCGTTAGCTTCGATAACAGCGTCTGCAAGCTTTGAAACGATAAGCTTTACTGCACGAATAGCATCATCGTTACCTGGGATTACATAGTCAAGATCATCAGGATCACAGTTTGTATCTGCAATACCGATAAGAGGAATTCCAAGAGCATGTGCCTCCTGAACGCAGATTCTTTCCTTGTGAGGATCAACTACGAATATAATGTCAGGGAGCTTCTTCATATCTTCGATACCACCGATATTCTTCTGAAGCTTCTCCATTTCCTTCTTAATATTAACAACTTCCTTCTTAGGAAGAGCCTCAAATGTACCATCCTCTTCCATCTTCTTATACTTCTTGAATGTTTCAATTCTTGACTGAATTGTCTTGAAGTTCGTGAGCATACCACCTAACCATCTCTGGTTTACGAAGTACATACCACATCTCTCAGCCTCAGACTGGATTGAGTCCTGAGCCTGCTTCTTTGTACCTACGAACAGAACTGTACCACCATTAGCAACAGTATCAAATACTGCCTTGTAAGCCTCATCCATCTTACCAACTGTCTTCTGAAGGTCAATGATGTGGATGTTGTTACGCTCTGTGTAGATGTACTCATCCATCTTAGGGTTCCATCTTCTAGTCTGGTGACCAAAGTGAACACCTGCCTCGAGTAACTGTTTCATTGAAATAACGCTCATAATATACCTCCTGGTTTTTCTTCTGTGGACCTGTCTTTAAAATATGTTCACCACAAATAGTCCTATAGGACTACCGAGCAAGTGGCACCTTATATTAAAATCCACATGTTTATTTTCACGGTCCAAAGCCGCAACGAGTATAATAACATAAGAAAACCCCTGATGCAAGGGGTTTTCGTAAGAATCTTTATTAGATTTTAGATCTTTTTTACTCTCCCTGAGTAGTAAGGATCTTAGCTATCTCTTCGTTGCTTGCACCAGACTTGATTTTAAATGTACCAATGTGCAGATTTGAATCATATCCCTTTGAGATAAGCCATGAGTTATACTCAGTTGCAGAATCAACAAGTCCTGCCTGCTCCAGTAATGAAGCAATATTTTCAGAAGTCATTCCGGAAGTAACTGTTATCTCCTTATCGCCAGAAGCCTTGTCTTCCTTCTTGTCCTCTTTCTTCTCCTCTTTGTCCTCGGTCTTCTCTTCCTCAGGCTGAGCCTCAGTGGTTTCCTCTGTAGTTGCTTCAGTAGTTACTTCCTCATTGGTAGCTTCTGTAGTAGCCTCAGTGGTTTCCTCCTCTGTGGTCGCTTCAGTAGTTGCCTCAGTGGTAGCTTCTGTAGTAGCCTCAGTAGTTTCTTCTTCAGTAGTTGTCTCGGTTGTCTCTTCCTCTGTTGTCTCAACTACTGCCTTATCATTCTTACCTTTATCCTCAGTACCGATTGTGGCAAATGCACCGTACATAACACCGGCTCCAATAAGAATACCTATACCGATACCTCTAAGCATATATTTTCTCATATGATTTACTCTCCCTGCTGTTTATCTATAATAGCTTTAACCTCACCAACACCAATTCCAAGAACCTTAGATATCTCTATGATACTCAGTCCAGCGTTGAACATTTCCATTATATTTCCAGCCGTATCACCATCAGCCAGGTTTATTCCCTCAGCCTCAAGTATCTCATTAAGATCAGGAGTTTCAACCTTTGAAGAATCTTCTGAAGAAGCCTCT
Source organism: Lachnospiraceae bacterium UBA3801 (assembly GCA_002368685.1). Taxonomy (GTDB): domain Bacteria; phylum Bacillota; class Clostridia; order Lachnospirales; family Lachnospiraceae; genus Eubacterium_Q. The sequence goes on along the minus strand of DFEN01000103.1, from coordinate 8,232 downwards.
TCCTTTACTTCTTCCTGTGCAGGAGCTTCTTCCTGCTTAGCTTCCTCTTCAGGAGCTTCCGCAACCTCTTCTACTGCAGTTTCTTCCTTTGCAGCTTCTTCCTTAGCAGCCTCTGCAACCTTCTTCTTATTCTTTTTATTTCTCTTTTTCTTTTTGCCGAACTTGGATTCCTTCTCCTGCTCAGCTATCATATCTTCATTAACGAACTCAACAGGTCCCTTAAGGATTTCTGTCTCAGCCTCACTACTTGGAGTCTCCGCTGGAGCCTCTGCCTGAACAGTAGCTGCTACTGCTGCACTAGCTGCTGCTGCAGCTGCAAGCTTCTCAGCCTCTTCTCTCTTAGCTGTAAGCTGTGAATCCATATCCTGAATCTCTGACTTAAGCTTATCAAGGCCTTCCTTATATTCATCAACGATTCCAAGAGATGTCTTGATATCCTTCTCCTTATCGCTGACCTTCTTGTACAGGTCCTCAAGCTCAGCCTTATTCTTATTGATATCTTCTGTAACTTCGTTATAGTACTTCTCAAGCTTCTGAGTATCCTCAGTTGCTCTCTCATCTATCTTTCCAAGATTCTCAGCGAGTTTTTCACCAATTGCCTTATCACTATTCTTAATTTCTTCATCAATAGCTTCTTTAATGCTGTTTGATACATTTTCCTTTATCTTCTTCTTGCTGTATTCCTTCATATGCTTATCAGCAAGACCTTCCAAATGCTTCTTGTCAGCATCACTGAGCTCTGTAGGAATATTAGGATTTACCTTTTCCTCTTCCTTCGGTGTAAGAACAAAGCTTACTACGATAGCTATAATACCGATGACAATAAGTGTAATAACTGCAACATTCATACTTTTCTTCCCTCTTTATATATTATTAATCCTCTTCCGGTCTATCTTCTGTGTAACCACATTCATTATCGGAACAAACTATCTTCTTGCCCTTTATGATCATGTACTTTCCACATTTAGGACATTTCTTATTGACCAGTCTATTCCATGAAGTGAATTCACATTCCGGATAATTTATACAGCCATAGAATGGGCGTCCCTTTCTAGTGGTCTTTCTAACTATATCACCACCACAATCAGGACAAGCCACGCCAATCTTCTCAAAATATGGTTTTGTGAACCTACATTCTGGGAAGTTTGGACAAGCCAGAAACTTACCGTAAGCACCATACTTGATGACCAACTGAGCTCCGCATTCTTCACAATACTCATCGCTGACCTCGTCAGCTATCTTGATCTTCTCAAGATTCTCGGAAGCATGCTTTATCTCATTTTCAAGGTCTGGGTAGAAGTTTCTTACAACAACCTTCCAGTCTGTTTTTCCTTCGCCTATGCTATCCAGAAGAGTTTCCATATTAGCAGTAAAGTCTATATCTACTATCTCCGGGAAGGCAGTTTCCATAACATTATTAACCGCCTGCCCCAGTTCAGTTATATACAGATTTTTCTGCTCCTTAACAATATATCGCCTATTGAGCAAAGTTGCAATAGTTGGGGCATAAGTTGATGGTCTTCCGATACCATTTTCTTCCATCGTACGAACCAGAAGTGATTCCGTATAATGTGAAGGTGGCTCCGTGAAATGCTGCAGAGTCCTTATTTCTTCGCAGTCGAGCTTGTCGCCCTTCTGGATTCCACCAAGATTTACAGCCTTCTTAGCCTTCTCCTCTTCTGTATTATATACATTTTGATATCCTGCAAATGTAACTGTGCTGCTGGAAGCCTTAAACAGACTATCATCCGCTGAAATAGTAACAGTATAAATGCTATATTCCGCAGGCTTCATTCTACTGCCAACAAATCTTTCATATATAAGCTTGTACAGCTTGTACTGCTCAGCAGTTACATTTCCCTTAAGTACTGCAGGAGTAATAGTTACATCCGTAGGTCTTATAGCTTCGTGAGCGTCCTGGATGTTCTTTGCCTTATCTCCTGTAGGCTCCGTCTTCTCAGCCTCGTACTCCGCTCCAAAGGTATCACGTATATACTGTCTTACATTTGCGTCCGCCTCTTCAGAGATACGTGTCGAATCTGTTCTCAGGTATGTAATAAGACCAACTGTTCCTCTACCCTTTATCTCAACACCTTCATAAAGCTGCTGAGCAACTCTCATTGTTTTCGAAGTAGAGAAATTTATCTTACTTGCAGCCGTCTGCTGAAGTGTACTAGTTGTAAATGGCACTGGCGCCTTCTTAGTTCTGGTTGAAGTCTTGATGTCGCTTACGATGAAGTCACTCTTCATAAGCTTCTTCTTTAGATCCTCAGCTTCCTTACCGTCTGTTATCTCTCCCTTATATTCAAAGGAAACAAGTCCCTTCTGTCCAGGAACCTTAACGTCAGCTTCTATAGTCCAGTATTCCTTAGGAATAAATGCCTCTATTTCCTTCTCTCTATCTGAGATCATCTTGAGTGCAACAGACTGAACTCTACCAGCAGAGAGACTCTTCTTACCAAGCTTCTCCCATAGGAGAGGACTTATCTCATAACCCACAAGTCTATCTACGACTCTTCTGGCCTGCTGAGCATCTACCAGATCCATGTCAACTGTACGTGCATTCTTAATAGAAGTTTTTACTGCATTTTTTGTAATCTCATTAAATGTTATTCTCTTAAACTTCTTATCCTCAAGCTTAAGAGCAACTGATAAATGATATGATATAGCCTCTCCCTCGCGGTCCGGGTCAGTTGCGAGATACACAAAATCAGCTTTCTTAGAAGCCTTCTTGAGCGTAGCTAGAAGTTCACCCTTTCCTCTGATAGTAATATAATGAGGCTCATAGTCATTATCTATATCTATTCCCATACTACTTTTAGGAAGATCTCTTATATGTCCTTCTGAGGCAATAACATCATAGTTTTTACCTAAGAATTTCTTAATAGTCTTTGCCTTGGTAGGCGACTCAACAATGACAAGATTTTTAGCCATTTTTGTCCTCCATCATTATCATATAAACAAAACCCCTGTTAGCTGATTCGACACTATACACCATTTTTTTTGAGTTATCAAGGGGAGATTTTTTCAGCTTAATATATAGTAGCCTTTTTCGACGCACTTAATTTTACCCTTCGAAACGAGCTCATTTAAGGTCTGCAGGGTCTCTGCAACATGCATTTCATTATGTCTGATAATGTCATCTATAAAAAGAGGCTCATATCCCAAAATGCCTATTATTTGCTTCTCTGTCGCACTAAGTTTTTCATCCTCCTCTGCCTCCTTCTTTCGTCTCTTCCTCTTTGGCCGCTCCACCTCCAGTTCTGACTTAAACATATCCAGAATAATATCCGTCGGACTATCCACCAGCATTGCCCCCTGCTTGATAATGCTATTTACTCCTCTCGACATCACATCCGTAGGTCTACCTGGTATACCATATATACTCTTCCCCTGCTCGAGGGCATAGTCAGCTGTTATAAGAGTCCCGCTCCTAAGTGCCGCCTCTACTAGAAGCACCCCATCCGATAGACCACTTATTATCCTGTTTCTAAGAGGAAAATGCTGAGAGATATGAGCGGTGCCAGGCTCGTACTCTGAAATCACCAGTTGGGTGTTGCACATTTCCTGATATATCGACATATTCGTCCTTGGATAACATATATCTACTCCGCCGCCAAGGACAGCAATCGTACCTCCGCCATTTTTTATAGCAGTGTCATGTGCCTTGGAATCTATCCCGTAAGCCATCCCGCTAATTATTGTTATCCCCTTAATAGCAAGCTCTGCGCTGAAATGCTCCGCCTGAGTTACTCCGTAGTGAGTAGGTCTTCTACTACCTATTATTGCTATACTGTGCTCCGAGTAGAACAGGTCCTGTTTTCCCCGAAAATATAGAGCAAGGGGACTATGATCTATACACCTAAGCTTATCCGGGTACATCTCATTTGCCGGGGTTATGCATTTTATCTTATTACTATTCATTAGCTTCGTCAGATTATCGTACCACCCAGCTATATCTGACTCCCTTATTTCTGCGCCAGTGCTCTGCTTCAGCACGCCCTTACTTACCAGCATGTCCAGTTCACTGTCGTCTTTCAGATTCCTTACTATCTCAACCTCGTCTCCGTACAGCTTTCTGAGTATCTGTATATCTCTTATTCGAAATGTAGTCAGGTGATTCAGCCACATATTAGCAATATCGCCTGCCGTTCTCTCACTTCCTGCCAGTTCCTCCAGTATCATATCATGTTCCTCCCCGCTTCTGATTCATTTCTATAAAATGTTGCCTCCACTATATCTGTGTCGAGTATCTCCTCTCTATCCTCGATATCAGCTATGGTTCTGATGAGCCGTAGTATCCTAAAATATCCCCTGGCCGATATATCATTACTCTCATAATAGTCCCTTAAATATTTCTGCTGACCTTCACTTAGATGGATGTACTTATCTATCTTACTCTGGGGTAACTGAGAGTTAAAATCAAAGTCTTCGTCCTTATACCGTCTAAGCTGTCTGTCTCTGGCGCGACTTATCATTTCTCTCGCCTCGGCCGAGCTGATGCATTTCTCATCACTCATCAGTTCATCGAATTCTACATTTCTAACTTCGAGCCGGATATCGATTCTATCCATTATTGGATGACTTATCTTATTCTGGTATCTATATATCTCTCCCATATTGCATCTGCAACGCTTCCTGTCCGGATAGAAGCCGCACGGACAATTGTTTCTTGCTGAAACCAGCATAAAGTCCGCCGGAAATGTATATGAGGCCTTAACTCTTGAAATATTTATAACCTTGTCCTCCATAGGCTGTCTCAGGCTCTCTACTATCCCTCTACTAAATTCCGGAAATTCGTCTAGAAATAGAACCCCTGAATTAGCAAGACTCACCTCTCCTGGCTTCGGACTTGCGCCTCCTCCAAGTAGGGCGACCTGAGAGATATTCTGGTTCAGGCTTCTGAAGGGACGCTTACTTATAAATCTCATTTCATTATTAAGTAGCCCCGCTACACTATATATCTTCGTAAGCTTCATGCTCTCCTCATACGTAAGGGGCGGCATAAGACCTGGGATACATTTAGCTATCATAGATTTACCTGAGCCTGCTGAGCCCGTCATTATAATGTTATGAAAGCCTGCGACCGCAATAATAATGCCCCGCTTAAGTGTCTCCTGGCCTTTTACATTTACCAGATCATTCGCTGTATCTGTCCTGTCAAATGTATCTATCCTTTCTGGCTTAAAGGGGACGGGCCATACGCCACTACTGATAATACCTATCATTTCCTCAAGGCTTAGTATTGGAATAATATCTATTCCCTTTACAAAAGAAGCTTCATCTGCATTTTCAGCAGGAAGAATAACTCTCTTTATTCCCTGCTTCTCTGCGTAATCGACTATAGGAAGCACACCTCTTACTGGCAACACCTTCCCGTCCAGACCCAACTCTCCAATAATAAGAGTATTCTCCAGATCACTATTTAGTTTTTCATTTTCAGGAAATATCTCCATAGATAAAAGTATTCCTACTGCAATAGCCAGGTCATAGCCTGCGCCATCCTTCCTGACATCCGCCGGAGATAAATTGACAGTTATTTTACGTGAAGGTATAGGCATGCCCGAATTCTTCATTGCCGTCTTGACCCTCTCCCCTGCTTCCTTAACAGAGGATGCCAAATAACCAACAAGATTTAGCCCTGGTATTCCTAGGCTGATATCCGTCTCAACAGTGATTATCATGCCATCAATTCCCAGAGCTGTTCCGCTTAAGATTTTACTATACATTGTTTTGCTCCATTTCCCGTCTCTCAGGAGCGTCACAATTATTCTATGAAATGGCATTTCGATTTACAACATAAAAATAACAGCTTTTGTATAGATTCTGTGAACTATGCTACAAAAGCTGTCATTTCTTCGTATTATGTAAACTATTAATTAATTGAAGTATACAAGATCATCCTTAGCAGGTCCTGTTATCGCTACACTATCTGCATAAATTACAGGTCCCTCGCCCTGGAACTCAGGATAGAATTCCTTCTTGATAGTACCTTCTACAATTATCCAGTCTCTATCCGTAAATGCGGCAATACCCTTGTAATATGCCTTAAAGCCAATAAATGCTATATCGTTCGCACAACAAGTCATTGCAAATCTTCCTGGAACGAATTCACCGTCTTCATAATTAGATGGCTTATGGAACTGAGCCTTGAACTTTATCTTCTTGCCTAGGTACTTATCTGGATTATCCGCTGCATCTATATAGAAGATACCAAAATCTTCTTCCTCAAGAACTATCTCAGGCTGTTCTAGATCATAAGGAAGAATAACTTCCTCCTCCACCTGAAGCGGACGTCCTGACTTATCCTCGAAGATAACCTGGCCACGTCTATTTACGGCTCTGATGCTTCTTCTATATTCCGCAGTCTTAGTATTCTCATCACATCTATTGAAGATAATCATATCGGCATTTCTCAGCTGATCCATCATTATCTTCTTCATGTTATTTACATATACATCAAAGGTAGTTGCATCAACAAATGAGATAACCTGAACCACTGTCCAGCCATTTGGAACTTTTACCTGGAAGAGCCTATCCAGCTCCCACATTCCATTATATTCTACGATAACATTTTCAGGATTATACTTTGCACCAAGCTCGAGCAAATGATCCTGTGACAGAGTTTCTTCATTAATAAACTCCAGATGGATATTCTCCTTCTCAAGCTCCTCCACGTCATACTCCACCTCTCCATCCTCGCAAGCGAGAAGAAGTGTCGGAGTACTCTCCGTAAATCCTTGCTTAATAAGCGTATCTATTGCAAAGGTAGTCTTACCACTACCCAGAAATCCCATAAAGACATATACCGGAATCTCTTTAACCTCTCTATTAACCATATTTCTCCTTTTGATGCCACGGGGACGGTTCCCAATGACAACTTTTGTGAACTTCTTGTGAAATGAGGTCACTGGGACCCGTCCCCAGTGACATCTTTTGTAAACTTTTAGAGTCCGAAAAGTTCTGCGATCTTATCTTCTTTAAGTTCGCTTCCGATTACACAGAGCTTACCTGTATAGTCAGGTTTTCCTTCTCTTACCTCATACTCACCTGGAACGAGGTCAAACTCCTGCCAGTTACCATCCTTGTCAGGAACGATACCCTTTGCTCTAAGGATGATACCGAACTCGTTATCTTCTTCTACAGAAAGCTTATCAAGGATAGTCTTCAGTTCTTCTGTGCTATACTTGTGGGCTGTCTCTTTACCCCAGCTTGTAAATACCTCATCTGCATCATGATGGTGATGATGATGACCGCAGCTGCATACACCGTTCTCATCATAGTGATGTTCATGATGCTCGTGATCATCGTGGTCATGATGATGATGCTCATGCTCATGGTCGTGATGGTGGTGTTCATGCTCATGGTCATCGTGATCGTGATGGTGGTCGTGTTCCTCATGATCATGATGATGGTGATGATGTTCTTCGTCATCTACCTCTGGGTCATACTTGAAGTTCTTCATTATATCCTCTATAGATGAAGAATGCTCCATAGCATCAAGAATTATCTCACCTGTAATATCATCCCAAGGAGTTGTGATTATTCTCGCCTCTGAGTTATGCTCCTTGATCATATCAACGGCAGTAAGAAGCTTTACCTCATCTACATTCTGAGTACGACTAAGAACAACAGTTCCACAAGCCTCTATCTGATTTAAGAAGAACTCACCGAAGTTCTTAATATACATTTTCGCCTTAGTAACATCAACAACTGTTGTGGCGCTGTTAAGAGCTATTTCAACTGTTTCTCCCGCCTTCTGGATAGCCTTGATAACATCACTCAGCTTACCAACTCCTGATGGCTCTATTATTACTCTATCTGGCTTATACTCAGTAACAACCTTATGAAGCGCCTCACCGAAATCTCCTACTAGTGAGCAGCAAATACATCCCTGATTCATCTCAGTTATATTAACGCCTGCATCCTTCAGGAAGCCACCATCTATTCCTATTTCGCCAAACTCATTCTCAATAAGTACTACCTGTTCGCCCTTAAATGCTTCACCGATAAGCTTCTTGATAAGGGTTGTTTTTCCAGCGCCCAAAAAGCCTGAAATAATATCTATCTTTGTCATCGCATTTTCCTCCTCTTAGATAGTTTTCTCTAACTACAATTGTATCAAACGTGTCAAGAGCATATTATTAATATAAAAGACATGAGTATATGCAAATAGGGACGTTTCTGTTTTGCATATGTGCAAAACAGAAACGTCCCTATTTGCATAGTCCC
>DFEN01000153.1 GCA_002368685.1 Lachnospiraceae bacterium UBA3801 | reverse complement strand
GACTCCATTCCGTTCCATTCACCAGAATTTACCATGATACCTGAAGCGGCTGTATACGCTTCTGTCATTTCATTTCCATCCTGAACATCGTCAAGTGTTGGAGCAATAACCTGAATGATAGGAAGATCAAACTTCTTAGCAAACTCAAAGTCTCTATCATCATGAGCAGGTACACACATGATAGCTCCTGTACCATAATCAGCAAGTACATAGTCTGAAAGCCAGATAGGAGTCTTGGCACCATTAAGTGGGTTAATAGCGTAGCAACCTGTGAAGACACCAGTCTTCTCCTTATCTGCCATACGGTCGATAGAGGACTTAAGTGATGTCTGATAGATATAATCCTTAACAGCCTGCTCAGTCTCTGGAGTATAAAGCTTTGAAGCAAGCTCAGACTCAGGAGCCAGAACCATAAATGTTGCTCCGTACAGAGTATCAGGTCTTGTTGTATAAACAGTTATAACCTCGTCTCTTCCATCCACTGGGAAGTTAACCTCTGCCCCCTGAGACTTACCAATCCACTCAGATTGCATCTTCTTAACCTTCTCAGGCCAGTCAAGCTTATCAAGATCAGCAAGAAGTCTATCAGCATAAGATGTAATCTTCAGCATCCACTGACGAAGATTCTTCTTAGTAACATCAGCGCCGCAACGCTCACATTTACCATCCTTAACTTCTTCGTTAGCAAGTCCAGTCTTGCAGGATGGACACCAGTTAATTGGCATCTCCTTCTCATAAGCAAGACCCTTCTTGAACATCTGAACAAATATCCACTGTGTCCATTTGAAATAGTTAGGGTCTGTTGTATTAACCTCCATATCCCAGTCATATATAGCAGATATCTGCTTGATCTGCTTCTTGATAGAAGCTACATTCTTGGCTGTAGAAATAGATGGATGAATTCCATTCTTAATAGCATAGTTCTCAGCAGGAAGTCCAAATGCATCCCATCCCATTGGATGAATAACATACTTTCCGTGCATCATCTGATAACGGCTCCAAACATCAGAGATAACATATCCTCTCCAATGTCCTACGTGAAGACCATTTCCTGAAGGATATGGAAACATATCCAGGCAGTAATACTTAGGCTTCTTGCCATCATTTACATTGACAGGATTCTCCTCCCACTTTTGATTCCACTTTGCTTCGATTAGCTTATGATCGAATCTAGCCATTTATTTTTCCTCCGTATTGTTAGTTTCCTTATGGGAAACTTTATTAATGAATTCTTTAGACTGCTGAAGTCTCTTCATCTGTCTTTCTCTTTTTCTTTTATTCCTTTCAGACTCATAAGGCTTCTTTGGTCCCCTGATAGGTTCACCATTTTCATCGAAGCCCCGTAGGGTAACAAAATAATCTGTATTATTATCAAGTCCTTTCTTATTCAGACCATCTCTAAGTAGTCGAACAAGCAGTGCATATATGCATGCAAATGCCGGAACACCAAGTACCATTCCGAAGAAACCGAATAGATTTCCGCCTACTAAGATTGCAAACAGTACCCAGAAACTAGAAAGACCTGTTGAATCACTAAGGATAAGTGGTCCAATGATATTTCCATCTACCTGCTGAAGTATAAGTATAAATATCAGGAATACAATACACATCTTTGGAGATTCAACAAGAACTATAACCGCTGAAGGAATAGCTCCAATGAAAGGTCCGAAAAATGGAATAATATTTGTAACACCGATAATAACACTAATCAGCACTGCATAAGGCATTCCAACTATACTACAGAAGGCATAACAGATAAATCCAATAATGATGGAATCCACTATCTTGCCACCAATGAATCCACTAAAGATTCTATTTGCATTTTCGCAGCCTTCAAGGAATCTATTACCATTTTCTTTACTAAAAATCGCATATACTATCTTCTTTCCTTGAGCAGAGAACTTCTCTTTGCTGAGAAGAATATATACTGCGGCGATTATTCCGATAACAAAATTAAGTAATATCTTGAGACCACCAACGATACCATTCTTAATAGCCTGAACAACACTGTCCATATTTGGAAGCAGGTTCTTAGCAAGGACATCCTTGATATTCTCTTCCAGATCATTCATATAATTATTAACGACATCAATAATATCTGGATGATCCTTAATAAGCTTATTTACATATTTCTCTATATTACTTGCATAATTATCTATATTTGAATATAGACTATTAATACTCTCATAAAGTGCAGGAAGAAGTATCCATAAGAATGCAGTAATCAACGCAAGGAAGAATATAAGTGCACACACAACCGATAGAATCTTCGATACCTTACTTACTGACTCATCATTTGTTTTAGGTCTCATCTTGCGAATCAGCTTAGTGAAAAATACACGCAATCGATTAACTATTGGATTAAGCATAAATGCAATAACAAATCCAATAATAATTGGCGCCATAGCTGATAATATCTTTCCCAGCACAGCAAGAAGGCCTGTCAGCTTACCTACAAACAGATAAAACGTGACAATTATGCATCCTGCTCCAGCGAGGGTCAGCATACGACGAACATCTATTAGTTCACTTCTTCTTTTCCTTTTTTCTTCGTCCAAACTAAAGCCTCCTAGATGTTAAATACTTTACTTTCACCAAATATTTATAATAGCACATTTTAAGGGAAACTTCATTAGTTTTAATTAATATGCCTTTACTTTAGTCCATAAATCAGAGAATAGCTGTCTAGTCTCTGAATCCTGATATCTGAAAACCTCATTATTTTCAGCACCAAACACAGGCGTATATGCATTTATGCCTTCATAATCTGTATCCTTAAGGTCTTCTCTTACCTGTGTCACAGGGGTTGTATAACCAACAAATTCAGTATTCTGAACAACAACGTCATATTCAAGCATGTAATCCATGAACTGTTCTGCCAGTTCCTTATCACGACAATCCTTTGTAAGTACCATAGCATCACACCACTCATTTGTTCCTTCAGAAGGATCAAAATAAGCCAGCTCATCATTTTCAGCCATTATGTAAGCTCCATCACCTGAATAAACTACCGCTATATCCTTGTTGCCTGAGATCATGTTATCCATTACATCATCTCCGGCGTAGACAACATCCATATTTTTTTTCTGGTCTATCAGCCATTCATATGCTTCCTGAATCTCATCCTTGTCGGTTGTATTCATGGAATATCCTAAAGCCTTAAGAGCTATCATGAAGCTATCACGCTCTGAATCATACATGTAGATATCACCTGCATATTTAGGATTACGAAGCAGCTCCCAACCATCCTTAAGGTCTTCCGGATCTACTGTATTCTTATTATAAAGAATACCAACCGTTCCAACAAAATATGGAACAGAATACGTATTATCCGGGTCAAATGGGTATCCCATATTCTTAGGATCTATATCATCCTTATGAGTTATAAGACTCCAATCAATCGGCTGAAGCTCCTTCTCTTTAATGAGTCTCTCTATCATATAATCACTAGGTACCAAAATGTCATACTCTGATCCACTCATAAGCTTGGTATACATAGATTCATTAGAATCAAAGGTTTCGTAGATGACCTTACAATTATACTCCTTCTCAAAATCCTCTATAAGCTCAGGATCCAGATACTCACCGGCATTAAATACTCTAAGAACCTTTCCACTACTCTTAAGTCCGGTAAAAGCTGTAAAGCAAACCAGTACCACTAAAAGAACAGAAAGAATCTTCTTAACAGTTCCCTTAAGCATAGCAGGTATAAGCTTCGATAGGATAATCAGAATAGCAATCACCAGAACAACTATGGTGGAAAGAGCATTTATCGTAGGATTAGTTCTCTTTGTCATGTTATAAACTACGATAGATATATTCTCTACTCCATTTCCGGTAACGAAATAAGATATAACGAAATCATCAAAGCTCATAGTGAAGGCAAGAAGTATTCCCGCGAAGATTCCATCACGAAGCATAGGAATAATAACCTTAATAAGCGCTTCAAATGGAGTCGCTCCGAGATCCATTGCCGCATCGGCAATGCTTGGATCCAGCTGTCTAACCTTCGGATATACTGAAGTGATAACAAAAGGTGTACAGAAAGCAATATGTGCAAGTAACATAGTCAGATAACCCTTAGCCATAACTATAGATGAGAAAAGGATCATAAGACTTATTGCCATTACTATATCCGGATTCATTATAGGAATATTATTGATATTAAGAATAACATCCCTTACTATCTTCCTGCACTTTGAAAGTCCAATAGCTGTAATAGTTCCAAGGATTGTAGAAATAATAGTCGCAAGTATTGCTATAGTCAGAGACACATATACTGCCTTCATTATGGAACCATCTGATATAAGCCTTCCATACCATCTAAGGGAGAAACCAGACATATTAGTCAGACTCTTAGAAGAATTGAAGGAGAATACCATCATTACAACAATTGGCAGATAGAAAAATATAAACATTAGGGCTATATAAATGATATATAGCGCCTTATTCTTCTTATTATCTTTCATCCCTATCCTCCTTTTCCTCCTTATCGAATTTCTTCATGATAGTAAGTCCAATAAGAATAATA
>DFEN01000020.1 GCA_002368685.1 Lachnospiraceae bacterium UBA3801 | reverse complement strand
TTTCACCCATTCCGATGATGCCACCTGAGCAGACGCTAAGCCCTGCAGCCTGCGCTCTCTTTATATTAGCAATCTTATCGTCAAATGTGTGAGTAGTGCATATATGTTTGAAAAATCTCCGCGATGTTTCGATGTTATTGTGATAACTTCTGACTCCCGCCTCATAGAGCCTGTCGAATTGCTCCTTTGTCAGAAATCCAAGCGAGGCGCAAAGTGATATCTTGAGATCATTTCGAAGCCTTTTATATATTTCAATCAATTTTTCAAAGTCTTCCTTAGACGGGCTGTGTCCTGATATAACTATGGCAAATCTATCCACGCCCTCTTCTTCGTTAGATTTGGCTTCCGCATATATCCTGTCGTAATCCATAAGACCATATACTTCGCACTCTGTGTGGTTGTGAGCTGACTGTGCGCAGAACTTGCAGTTCTCACCACAATTGCCACTCTTTCCTGCGATTATTGTGCATAGATCAACTCTATCACCTACCAGTTCCTTACGGATCTTGTCCGCACCTTCTGTTAGTTCATCAAGTGGGCATTCTTTAAGGAAGCTTAGGTCATCCTCTCTTCCAAGTCTTCTTCCGTCTATTATTTCGTTAGTTAGATTATGTATATTCATTTTCCCCTCGCTATATCATTTTTTCATAAACCATAGTTGGTTATAGCAGAGGTAAAATAAAATGTCAACCTACTATCATCTGTAGGTTGACATTTTTGTTTATCAATTCATCCATTTATTTTATTATTGTATCTTAGGTTCTGCGAGCTTCTTAATTTCTTCTATAGGAAGTTTCGTAGCCATAGCTATTGTTTCTATTGTATTTTCACCCGCAGAAAGCAAAATCTTTGCAGTTTCAATAGCACTTTCCCTAACTGCTTTCTTTTTCATGTTTTCCGTTGCTACGCACACGTTTATCAGCTCCTTTCCCTCTTCAAACTCCAACCCAGAACCTGTAACATCATTTATAAGTTCTGCGGTTTCTCTATCCATTTGTTTATAAACATTATCACTTTCCAGTGCATTTTGCAAAGCATATTCACCTCTTAAATCTTTAACCCCCTCTACGCCGTCTTCTCGACCTTCGCCTCAACGAACCATCTATGATTATCGCCGTAAAAGAGGTGGCTCCTATAGCCTTCTATGTAAATGGTATAACGAATCCCCATCGCACCGGCTATGAGACTTGCCGCCCTTCTCACCTCAGTTATTTTATCTATCTCATACACTCTGCCATCATCCCAGTGAATCGCCCTCGGTATTATTTCGCCGTCCTTCGTCACATCAACATTCACTTCTACGTAGATCTTATAAGGACTCTCTTCGAACATCAGTATCAACCCCTTTCCATTCATTGTGGAATCATTATAATTCTATGTTTTATGGATTTCAAGTATATTTTTATATAGATATTCCATTTTCTTATGATTTTTGTTGAATTATTGGATAGAATGGTATATATTATAAATGTACCTATAAGATTAGTAGTTCACAATTACAGAACAGGAAATGAAATATGAAAAACAATATGAACGACATAGGAAAAACCCTTGCCCAATATAGAAAAGCTGCCGGCCTGTCTCAGGTCGAAGCAGCTAAGAAAATGACCAAGCTAGGAAGCAAGATAAAGAACACCAGCATATCCGCTTGGGAAAAGAGTGTGTCGTCTCCGAATCCAAAGCAGTTTCTTCTGCTATGCAAGATATACGGAATAACAGACATTTACTCTACATTTATCGAGCCAAATCCCGACAATCCCCTCTCGAAGTTAAATGATGCAGGAAAGGAAAAGGCCCTCGAGTATATAAAGCTTCTGGGACTATCTGAGGAATTCAGATTATCGAATGTCTCTAGTGAGATTGTTGTGGACTATCCAGTCAGAAGAAAGCTCCCACTCTATCTCCTCCCAGCATCCGCCGGTTCCGGTGAGTTCCTGGATGGTGATGAGTATGAGCTAGAAGAAGTCGGAAGCGAAGTTCCGGCTAAGGCGCATTTTGGAATCAGACTAAACGGTGACTCCATGGAGCCACGTTATCTGGACGGCCAGATAGTTTGGGTCGAGCGCACCACCGAGCTTCTCGATGGAGACATCGGCATCTTCTATCTCGATGGAAATGCTTACTGCAAGCGCCTACATAAAGAAACGGATTATATCGAACTAATATCACTTAATCCGAAGTATAATCCGATTCCAATTAGTGAAGCTAACGACTTCCGCGTATACGGTAGGGTTGTATCATAATGAGAACCGTCCCTATATACTCATTGTCCATCAAAAGCTTTCTCTTCTACATAAATCATCATCTTATTGTAGATATAGACACTTGCCACCAGCATCTCAACTCCCGCTAGGTATAGGAAGGCGCTTAGCTCTGTTATACAGCTGAGAATTGTGAGCAGCACCGCAACTCCGTAGGGAGCTAGGACCAGTGCCGCGTGGTCTCCCTGCCATTTACTTTTATAGAACTCGATTCGTTCTACTAATCTTTTATCGCCAAGGGCTTTCTTTTGTTGCTTGTGATCCGCAACTATTATAAATATCCCCAGAAGGATACATATCACTCCGAAATATATAAGTCCATCACTTATCGTCATGCTTACTCACCTCTTTCGGCCTTCTTTGCTTTTCTGAACTTAATTGCATATCCAAGTGTTAGTCCAATATATAAAAGTGCAAGTCCGCCAGATACATATACGCTGAATCTATTTACATGAGCGTATTCATTCATCTCGTATAGATTCATTGCTGTAATGAATACCCAGAGTGCTGCCGTGATTCCGTTAAGTATCATTAATGTCTTAGGATTGTCTTCCTTGAAAAACTTCTGTAGCTTTGATTCCTTCTTATTTGTCTTAATTTCCTTAACTTCTTTTGTCATTGTCTTACCCTCATCTTTCTTTACTTTTTTGAACGATTAATTATTTTGTTTTTGTTCATCTCTTTGATGATTGGATAATACAACAACCTGAAAGGTAAAATGTCATTTCTGGCGTGAATGGACAAAATGTTGTTGTGAATGGAAAGTCACTTAGTGGTCCAGAATAATCTGTATCAGTAATATGTGCTTCGATGCTCTGAGTGCATCTTTTTTCTCACGACCAATACTTCCGCAATTATCATGAATACAAGGCAAAAAACAGGCCATCCAAAACCCGTCAT
>DFEN01000132.1 GCA_002368685.1 Lachnospiraceae bacterium UBA3801 | reverse complement strand
GCTGGTCCAACAGGTGGTGCTGGAGTTGCCTTTCCTGCAGGTATCTGTAACTTAATGTAACCTTTGACTTTCTTAGCCATTTTTCATTTCCTCCTCTCGTGGTAAATCGCGGGGTTATTCCCCTTCCACTTATATATAAATGTCCTTAGGTTAGCAGGACAAATATACGCTTAATTAAGCTTCTGAATCTCACCAAGACTTATCTCAACATCTGTTGAACGTCCGAAGAGATCTATATCTATCGTAACTGACTGCTTTGTACGATTGATAGTCTTGATGTTTCCTTCTGTTCCTTCCCATGGACCGGCGATAACCTTGATAAGGTCACCGATCTCAACATCTATCTGGATGTCATCAACCTTAACACCAAGTCTGATCATCTCAGCATCTGTTAATGGAACTGGCTCTGATCCAGGTCCAACGAAGCCTGTAACACCACGTGTATTTCTTACAACATACCATGTTACATCGTTCTTGATCATATGTACGAGAACATATCCAGGGAACATTTTCTTAGAAACAGTTTTCTTAGCGCCCTTCTTAATTTCTGTAACATCCTGAACAGGTACCATTACTTCAAACATCTGATCCTCAAGTCTACGATTCTCGATGGTCTTCATGATATCTTTTCTAACCTTCTCTTCGTAACCTGAATAAGTATGAACTACATACCAATGTGGTTCATCATCTCCCTGCTGCTTGATGTTGGCAGACTTCTGACGCTTTTCTTCCTGAACAACCTCTTCAGTCTCTGCCACTTCTACTGCACTTGCAGCCTCTGTAGCTTCTGTTAATTCTTCAGTATCTATCTTCTTTTCTTCTGCCATGTTATCACCGCCTACCATAAATATTGAAGACCATAGTTAAGTAAATAGTCAACTACTACGATGATACCGCCTATAAGAATAGCAGATACCAGTACTACTATAGTCTCTTTTACGAGCTGCTTTCCTGTAGGCCAAGTGATCTTCTTGAACTCAGCACTAAGCTCCTGGAACCAGCTTCTCTTAAGAGCAGGTGATGTCTCTTTCTTCTCTGACATATTATCTACCTCTCCGAATAAACAAACAGTAAATTACTTAGTCTCCTTGTGCATTGTATGCTTCTTGCAGAATTTACAATACTTCTTTGTTTCCATTCTATCTGGATGAAGCTTCTTATCCTTAGTCATATTATAATTACGCTGCTTGCACTCTTCACAAGCAAGAGTTATCTTGACACGCATGATGTCACCTCCATAGATTTTCGTAAATTAATGTTAAAAGTTCTATACGTAACTAGGGTATACTTCCGTGTGCCAGCTGGGATAACTGTAAAATGCACACTAAAAGAAGTGCGTATAGAAACGCAAGTGTTAGAATAACATAGGCTATGCAAGTAAGTCAAGCGGATTTTATCTATATATAAAAATCAATCTTCAATCAATTCCGCATACTCCTCCAAATAATCTTGGAGCTCTCTCATATTGATCTTAATATCACCTTCAAATATATCAATACCTATTACACTGTCATAACCAAAAAGTTCAATCGAATCCTTCTCAAAGTTATACTTCACAACTTGTTTTGCCTTATCATCAATCATCCAGTACTCTACTATACCTGACTCCTTGTACTTCTTCGTTTTAACAAACATATCCTTACTTCTACTTGAAGGGGATAAAATCTCTATTATAAACCTCGGAACCCATGGAAGTTCTTTTCCTTTCTCATCTACTCTATCATCCTCGGAGCATTTAATAAGTAAATCTGGCTGAACAACTGTAGTAGGACCATCACTAAAATCAAGCCTCACATCAAAGGGTGCTATAAATGGAATACATTTTCTTTTCCTTTTTCTCAGTTCATTATAAATATAATTATGAAGATATCCGAGAATTGCTTGATGAGTCTGAGTAGGCGAAGCTATATCGTAAATGACTCCATCAATTACCTCAACTCTCTTTCCCTCAGGAAGCTCCATCGCAAGGTAATCCTCATATGTATATCCACTCATATTCCCCAGCAAATCCGATCCTCCTGACAGAATCTTTCCCTCTCCATAAATGTTATATCTATTATTAATATCTGTGACCATATGAGTTTTTGTTCTGCTAAAATGATCATCATAAATATCATACACCTCAGATATTTCAAACGCTTTATTCAATTTCGCTATGGTAGCATTCCTTGGGTTCGAATCCTTAGAACCAAAAAGTTTTTGAACAGAGCTAATAGAGACCCCAGATTTTCTGGATATCTCTTCATATGACATATTCTTCTTTTTACGAATCTTTTTCATTTCATCAAGTGTCAACATACTCTATCCCTCCTTTAAAAAATGGTACAATAATGATATCATTTTGCTATCATTATTGTACCATTTTTTAGATTTTAAATCAAAACAATTTTGACTATTTTTATATACCGCACTCTGCTCTACTAATTTCCTTATATTCTCCAGGCCTTAAGCTCATATCCAGCTCTAGCTTTCCCATGGAATATCTCTTTAGATATTCAACCTTGCAGCCAACAACTTCGAACATTCTTTTAATCTCGTGGTATCTTCCTTCTGTAATTATTATCTCGCAAATGTGATCTGCTCCTTCATAGTGCTCAAGGAGATACTCATCCACCATAGTCTCTGAAAAGCTCTCAATATATTCTTCCTTGGTTTTGTATACTCTCAGTCTTGCCGGTTTAGTCGGTTTTTCGTCCCCGATATCTAATCCTTTCTCGAACTGTCCTACCACATCTTCAGGTAGCTCTCCTGAGATAACAGCCATATACTTTTTATCTACATGTTTACCAGGAGCAAGAAGTTTATGTGCCAGTTCGCCATCGTTTGTAATAAGTAGCAGTCCTTCCGTATCTCTATCAAGACGTCCAACCGGAAACAAATCTCTTCTCTTCCTGGATTCTATAAGATCAACTACGGTCTTTTCTCTTTTATCTGAGGATGCAGTTATCACGCCTGCAGGTTTATAAAGCATGTAGTATTCATACTCACTATATGATACCGCCTTACCTTTTACCTTTACCTGAACATTCTCAGGATCGATTCTTAGTCCCACATCTTTAGTTATTTCTTCATTTATAGAAACAGACCCGGACTTTACCAAGGAGCGAACTTCGCTCCTTGTACCAAAACCCAAATCTGCAAGATACTTATCTATTCTAATAATCATTTTTATTCCCTAATTAAATGAGGAAATCATCTCTATTTTAACGAGAAAGTCTACCATACCCA
Organism: Lachnospiraceae bacterium UBA3801; assembly: GCA_002368685.1. Lineage (GTDB taxonomy): Bacteria > Bacillota > Clostridia > Lachnospirales > Lachnospiraceae > Eubacterium_Q. The sequence continues at coordinate 3,719 of DFEN01000132.1, read as the reverse complement.
GGAATCACATATATAGTATAAATCTTTAAAATCTTAGTGTGTTTTATACTATATATCGTGATTCTGGGTATGAAAGAATTATTCACTTATGAGATGATTGCCTTGATTGTGAAAATAACAATCACCAGCAGACCAAGTGCTATTCTGTAGTAACCGAAGATCTTGAAATCGTTCTTCTTGATGTAGCCCATCAGGAACTTGATAACAAATACTGATACGATAAATGCAACTATCATTCCTATCAGCAGCTCAAAGAACTCCAGTACTGAATAATGGAAACCAAACTTAATAACCTTGATAAGACTCCATCCAAACATGATAGGTATACTCATAAAGAATGAGAACTCCGCAGCAAGCTTTCTAGATACGCCCATTGTAAGTGCGCCGACTATAGTAGCTCCAGATCTTGATGTTCCAGGAACGATGGCAAGAGTCTGAAACAGACCCATTTTCAATGCATCTAGATATGTCAGCTGACTAAGCTTTGTTATCTTAGGCGGTCTCTTCTTATTTCTATCTTCTATAAGAATGAAAAGCACACCATATACTATAAGTGCTACCGCAATAACTGCAGGTGTATGCGCATATTTATCCATCCAGTCATCTAGGAGAAGTCCCAGCACAGCAGCAGGAAGTGTTGCCACAATAACCTTTGCCCATATCAGAAGAATAGGTCTACTGATTCCGATGCTTCCTATCTTGATCTCATTCTTCCATCTGGAATCTCTCTTCTTCTTACGAGGTCTACTCTCCTCTATAAGTTCCTGTCTAATTATTCTAAATGGCCACAGCTTACCCCAATACATATAGATAACCGCGATGATTGCACCCAGCTGAATAACTACAAAGAACATTTCCTTGAAGTCTGCATCTGCCTTAAGTTTAATAAACTGATCAACCAGAAGCATATGTCCAGTACTACTAATTGGCAGCCACTCAGTTATTCCTTCAACTATACCTATAAAAATAACCTTGAGTAATTCGAGAAATGCCATCCTTTACCCCCTTTACTTTCCAACAAGTTCCTCATAATGGTTAGTCACTGACTCTACATCTCCACTATCTATCACCTTACCCTTATCAAGTATTATTGCCTTGTTACAAAGGCGTCTAACCTGATCAGTATTATGTGATACGAAGAGCACAGTAACATCCTTTTCAAGAAGCGACATCAGCTTCGCTTCACTCTTCTTCTTAAACTTAGCATCTCCAACCGACAAAACTTCATCAAGTATAAGTATATCAGGTTCTACGATTGTAGCAATCGCAAATCCAAGTCTAGCCTTCATACCAGACGAATAGTTTTTCAGCGGTACATCTATAAAATCCTTAAGCTCTGAGAAGTCTATTATATCCTGCAACTTCTCATCTATAAACTTATGACTATATCCCAAGCAGGCACCATACAGATAAATGTTCTCCATTCCAGTATACTGAGGATCAAAGCCTGCTCCAAGCTCTATAAGTGGAGCCAGCACACCTGTTCTCTCAACACTACCCTTAGTAGGACGGAAAACTCCTGCAATAACCTTGAGCAGTGTAGATTTTCCAGCACCATTAAATCCAAGAATACCAAGTCTGTCTCCCTTTTCAAGTTCAAAGGAAACATCCGTCAGAGCCCAGAACTCATTGAAGATCAGTTCTCTTCTCATCAGTGCTATGAAGTATTCCTTCAGAGAATCATGCTTTTCTTTACTTAGGTTGAATCTCATGCTAACATCTTCAACCCTTAATATAGTATCACTCATCTACTATATCTCCAAAATAAACTTATCTTCATTTTTCTTAAATGCAATTATACCTATTATAATAGATACAATACTGAATCCCAGCGCATATAACAGATATTTCATATTCATCATCTCACCGAAAATGGCACTGCGGAAGGTCTGAATAACACAGAACAGCGGATTCGCCTTCAGTACAAAGCCCCATTTACTTGTGAGCAGTCTGTTTGCACGGTAGAAAATAGCACATGTATACATTATCAGCATAAGTGCTACTGTCCATAGATATTCCATATCGCGGAAGAATACACCTATAGTAGAAAGAATCAGTCCACAGCCCAGACTAAGCAGAAGCAGAACTATAAGACTTGCTACAACCTGAATCAGATAAAATGTAGGATAAACTCCCAGCACCACTGAAACAAGTGCAAGCACTATAAGTGATATCATAAATATTATGAAGTTAAAAAGTATCGAGGATAGAGGGTATAACATTTTAGGGACATATACCTTCTTGATAATAGAGCTGTTTGCTCTAATTGATTTGAGCGCCGCTGTTGTGGACTGTGAAAAGAACCCATAAAGTAGCCTTCCCGACAGGATATAAACAGGGAAGGACCTATCATGTTCTCCCATAAGGGTACCAAATACTATAGTCAGTACTATCATCGTAAGAAGCGGTTCAAGCAGTGACCAAAGTATACCAAGATATGACCTTCTGTATTTAAGACGTATTCCTTTTTTAACAAGCTCAGATAGAATAAATCTATTCTGAAGCAATCTATCTTTATTCATTAGTAAGTTCATCCTACTATTATTATTATGAAACAAATGTAAATATGTTATTTTTCAAATACAACTGAGTCCGCTGATTCGAAGAAATCCTTCTCATATGAAGAATACAGCTCCTTGTAACAAGCGAAGCTTACAAGCCAAAACTCGTCATCGTTATCATATACACAGTTTAGATATGAATAATCTGTTCCGGACACCTTACGGTTATATTTGAAATAAACATAATTACCTTTAGTTTTAACCTTAGGAGAACCAGGTATACTATTAGCCTTTATATAGGCCTCAGCATAGTCCTGCACAGAGTTAGCCTCCAGACCACTCTTCTCCACATCATCCTTCTTAGAACGAATACCCATAGCAAGTCCATCCGGACTGGTGTAATACCAGGTTGCATTTGCAAGGGTAGCCTTCTTGTACTCTTTGCTAAGAGTAATCTCCATTCCTTCTGATTTTACAACCTGTGTTGCCTCACCACAAGAAGTAGCAAGTCCCATCAGAACTGCCATCATAAGAAAAAGTGCTATATATTTTATGAAATTGCTTTTTCTACTCTTTTTCATACGCATTTTCCTAAAAAATAATCAGTTCAATAATAAATACATCTACTACTTTTGTCAAGAAAGAGCGTCTTTTTACCTGATATCAAAAATGACTGATGCAGATTATATCCACATCAGTCATTATCTTTTCTTTATATAATAGTAAGTTTCTTATACGAAGCGACTATTATTTAATTACATGAACCCAACCTTCAGGTCCTTCGATTTTGTGCATCTGAATACCTGTAAGTGTATCATAAAGCTTCTTAATCTTTGGTCCAACCTCACCATTTGCGCTTCCAGGGAATACGATTTCCTTACCGTGATCATTGATTGCACGTACTGGAGAGATAACAGCTGCTGTACCGCAAAGTCCACACTCATCAAATGATGGAACCTCATCAAGGAATACTTCTCTCTCTTCAACTTCCATACCAAGATAATCTTTAGCAACAACCTCGAGAGATCTTCTAGTAACTGAAGGAAGAATACTTCCTGACTTAGGTGTGACGAACTTGTTATCCTTAATGAAGATAACATTTGCTCCACCAGTCTCCTCAATCTTTGTTCTAGATGCCGGATCCAGATACAGGTTCTCGTCAAAACCATTCTTATGAGCATCAACAATAGCATGAAGTGACATAGCATAGTTAAGACC
>DFEN01000024.1 GCA_002368685.1 Lachnospiraceae bacterium UBA3801 | reverse complement strand
TCTGATGCAGCTATCATTGATTCCCTTATGGCAGCAGCTATGGTAGGTGAAGGAACAAGCTATGACAAGCTTACATATACAGTAGGTCTTAACAGCGAAGAGTATGGTGTTGGTTTCCGTCAGGGTTCAAACCTTACAGAGGAGCTCAATAAGTTTTTCAAAACAAGCTATGATGATGGAAGCATGACAAAGATTGCTGAAACCTATGGCGTTCAGGCAGCACTAATTGAACAGAAGTAGGACCTTTGAATTATGGATACATTCTTTGAACAGCTGCCTATAGTAATTCATTCGCTGAATATAGGCTTCTTACAAACATTAAAACTTTTCTTTGTGACCTTAATTGGTGCAGTGCCACTAGGCCTTCTTATATGCTTTGGTTCTATGTCAAAGTTCTGGCCACTTAAGGCATTAATGAAGTTTATTATTTGGATCATCCGTGGAACACCACTTATGATTCAGTTACTTATTATTTATTATTTTCCAGGACTAGTTATGAATAATGCTATCTGGGGAGGAGATGAGACTGGAAGATTTCTCGCCTCTGCAGTAGCATTTATCATTAACTATGCCTGCTACTTCTCGGAAATATTCCGTGGAGGGATCATCAGCATTCCAGTAGGACAGGATGAGGCAGGAAATGTTCTGGGTATGACAAAGGGACAGATCTTTTTCAAGATTAAGCTCCTTCAGATGGTTAAGAGAATCCTTCCACCTATGTCAAATGAAATCCTTACTCTGGTTAAGGATACATCTCTGGCTCGTATAATCGCTCTTCAGGAGGTTATTTGGGCTGGTCAGGCATTTATGAAGGGTTCACAGGGAATCAGTGGTGCTATATGGCCACTATTCTTTACAGCAGTTTATTATTTGATATGTAATGGTCTTCTCACACTCCTGTTAGGTGGCGCAGAGAAGAAGCTTGATTTCTTTAGATAGAGTATTGGAGGATGTTATGAGCATATTAGAAGTTGAACATATAAGTAAATCCTTCGATAAGACAGAAGTATTAAAGGATATCTGTTTTTCACTTGAAAAGAGTCAGGTGCTGTCGATCATCGGTTCATCAGGAAGTGGAAAGACAACCCTTCTTAGATGTATTAACTTCCTTGAACATGCAGATAAGGGCGTGATAAAGGTTAATGGTGAAACAGTATTCGATGCGGAGGATCCTAAGTACCTTAAGGAATCAGAGATAAGGAAGAGTACACTTCACTTTGGTCTGGTATTCCAGTCCTTTAACCTATTTCCACAGTATACAGCTCTGGGAAATGTAATGCTGGCCAGACAGCTTCAAGCGAAGAAGCTTCCTGATTATAAGAGTCGCAAGAAGGAAATATTAGCAGAGATCAAGGCTGAAGCAGAGGAACTGCTCGGTCAGATGGGACTCTCAGAGAGGATGGATAATTATCCTCATCAGCTTTCCGGTGGACAGCAGCAGAGAGTAGCTATAGCAAGAGCTCTTGCTATGAAACCAGATATTCTGTGCTTCGATGAGCCAACCTCAGCGCTGGATCCTGAGCTTACAGGAGAGGTGCTCCGTGTTATCAAAGAGCTGGCAGAAAAGAAAATGACTATGATAATCGTTACTCATGAGATGTCCTTTGCAAGGGATGTATCGGATCAGGTTATCTTTATGGATAGTGGAATAGTTCTAGAGAAGGGTACTCCACAGGAAGTCTTTGAGAATCCTAAGGAGGAGAGAACTAAGCAGTTCCTCGGACATATAGAATAAGATGGGTATATTGGGTGATATAAATAGCAAAGAATCTAGGGGGGGGTAATATGGATGCATTTGAAATAGCAGACAAGGTAAAATCTATGACAGATTTTACTCCTAAGATAGGAATAGTTCTTGGGTCAGGTCTGGAGGGCCTGTCCAGGGAAATAGAGGTAGTTGATAGAATAAGCTATGACAGTCTGCCAGATTTTCCTAAGTCGACGGTAGCAGGACACAAGGGCGAATATATATTTGGTTATATAGATTCAGTGCCTGTTGTTCTTATGAATGGACGAGTTCATTATTATGAAGGCTATCCTATGAGTGCGGTTGTAACACCAGTTAAGGTAATGGCACTCCTGGGAGCTAAAACTATTATTCTTACTAATGCATCAGGAAGTCTGAATAGAGATTTCGGACCTGGAACACTTATGTGCATTTCAGATCATATCTCGATGCTGGTTCCATCGCCTCTTATTGGACCAAATGATGATAGACTAGGAACAAGATTCCCAGAGATGAGTCAGGTTTATAATAAGGAGCTCAGAGCCCTGCTTCATGAGACTGCAGACGAAGAAGGAATAAGGCTTGTGGATGGAGTATATATTCAGGTTACAGGTCCTTCTTATGAGAGCCCTGCGGAATCAAGAATGCTTGCAGGCTTTGGAGCGGATGCAGTAGGTATGAGTACCGTTTGCGAGGCAATGGTTCTAAACTACATGGGTGTCAAGGTTCTGGGTATCAGCTGTATAACAGATATGGCTATAGATAATGAAGATATACAGGTGACTCACGAGGAAGTTCAGAAGGTTGCTGCTGAGGCAGGTAAAGATATGGTTCGCCTCATCAAGAAAACATTAGTTAAGATAAATAAATAGAACTATACTGAGACTTTAGTTCTGAAAGGATGTAGTATGAAAAAGGATTCAGAAAAGGGTTCAAAGAATAAATCAAAGAAGAGTTCTGTTGGTAAGAAGATTCTGAAGATTGTTGGAATCATCCTTCTTATTCCGATTTTAATAGTAGGAGGTTTCCTTGCCTGGCTTACTATTAAGGAGTATAGACCTGCAGATGTAGAAACTGTCGAGGTTGATACCACTGAGGGTAAGGGCGAGAAGCTGGTGAGCGGAACGGAGTTCACGGTTATGTCCTGGAATATGGGATATGCAGGACTCGGTGATAATATGGACTTCTTCATGGATGGAGGTTCCGGAGAAACTGTTACAACTATTGAGAGACAGGATGTAAATATCGCTGGTCTTACCGGAATGATGGCAGCTAACAATCCAGATGTTTTATTCCTTCAGGAGATAGACCGTAATTCAGATAGAAC
>DFEN01000079.1 GCA_002368685.1 Lachnospiraceae bacterium UBA3801 | reverse complement strand
TTTGAGCTGACTCCAGTACCATGGTCAAGTAACAGCTTTTATTATGATGCTTCAGAATGTACACCATCGAAGCATCCTTTTTACTTTGCTGGACTTTATTATTTGCAGGAGCCAAGTGCAACACTTCCTGCTGCAACAATTGATATAGAACCGGGAGATAAAGTACTTGATATATGTGCTGCACCAGGTGGCAAATCCACAGAGCTTGCTTGTAAACTAAAGGGCGAAGGTCTACTTGTATCTAACGATATAAGCGCCTCTAGACTTAAGGCTCTGCAGAAAAATATTGAGATCTTCGGAATAAGAAATTCACTAATAACTTGCGAAGCGCCTGATAGACTAGCAGAAAGCTTTGCAGGATATTTTGATAAAATTCTTATAGATGCTCCTTGCTCTGGAGAAGGAATGTTCAGAAAGTCTTCTTCAATGATTACTGCTTGGAAGCAGAATGGTAATGAGAAATTTATCTCTATTCAAAAAGAGATTCTACGGGAAGTAGTTAAAATGCTTCGTCCAGGAGGAACAATCCTTTATTCAACCTGTACCTTTGATCCAAGAGAGGATGAAGATCAGGTTATGTTCCTTAAGGAACTGGATCCTAGTCTCCATATACAGCCTATTGCAAAACACGAAGGCTTTGTAGACGGAAATCCTGAGTGGTCAAGCTATGAAAATGCCGACGAAGCTCTTAAAGAAACTGTTCATCTCTTTCCGCATAAGGTTAAGGGTGAAGGACATTATGTATCACTCCTTAAGTCGGCTGGAGAGATAGATAATGCCTCAACAGCTTCTAGATATACAATAGAAAAATACAAAGGAAATGTACCAGAAATAAATGAATTCCTGTCACATATCCTTTCGGGAATTGATAAAAACCAATTAGAATATCGAAATGATAAGCTTTATCTAATTCCAGAAGATTCTCCTTCCCTTCCTGGTATGCGTATTATGAGAAGAGGAGTATATCTGGGTGAACTTAAGAAGAAAAGATTTGAACCTAGTCAGTCCTTTGCAATGATTCTTACCTCTCAGGATTTTGACAATGTGATCAATTTAAAGAGTGATTCTACACTTGTGCTTAAGTACCTCAAGGGCGAATCCCTTATCCTTGACGGAAATGAGGATGAATTTGATAGGGTTCCTGAAAATGGTTGGACCCTTGTATGTGTGGAGCATTTTCCACTTGGTTTTGCAAAGATGACTAATGGAACAATGAAGAATAAATATTTATCCGGATGGCGGATGATGAGCTAAAATTATGAGTAAAATAGACACTAGTACATATAAACAAATAAAAAAAGAAAGAAAACTTAAGAATAAGAAATATTATGACAAGGGTGAATATGGTCATTCTAAACGCTATAAGAATATTCGAATAGCCTTTACTCTAGTTCTTTTTATGCTAATACTTACTGATGTTGTATTTAGTCTAATCATATTCCAGACGAGAAAGACACTATTCGTAATAATCGGATGTGTAATGGCTATTCCTTTTGCGAGAAATCTGATTGATTTCTTTATGGCTCTTAAGGCAGACCCCCTCAGCAAAGAAGAGTACGAGAAGGTAGATGCTCTTAGTAAGGAAACTGGCCGAAAGTTTCTATATGATATAACAATCACAGAAACTGAAGGAGTTGTTTATATACCAGCTCTAGCTATATATAATAATAACATTATCGCCTACACCCCTAAGGTTACTAAACCAAAGGATAGAGAGAAAATAAAGGACTACATAAACGAAGTCAATTCAGAGGGCGATAATTACAGAATATTTGTAACGGAAAAGTTCGCTACATTTTCTAAGGAAATAGGGAAGCTTCGTGATGCCTCTTCTGAAACCTTAGAAAGAGACGAATATATAACATTAAAGCTTTTATCAATGGGATTCTAATATGCAGGAAATTGAAGTTACAAAGAATGAAGCAGGCCTTAAGCTTAAGAAGGTATGTATGACATATCTTAGCCTCGCGCCTTCTTCATTTATATATAAAATGCTACGAAAAAAGAATATTGTACTAAATGATAAAAAGGCTGATGGTAATGAAATACTGTTAGCTGGTGATATTATTAAGTTATATCTAAGCGATGATACAATCGAGAAATTTAGAGTGAGTAGTATCATCGGAAATAAAGCCTCAGATACACCTACTAAGGAAAGGCCAAAAAGAGAGCTAGATATCATTTATGAAGATGATAATTATATCTTCTGTAATAAAGGCGTAAATGTGCTTTCCCAGAAAGCAAAGCCTGAGGATTATTCAATAAATGAAATGATTCTTGATTATTTACTGGATAAAGGGGATATAACAGAGGAATCTCTTCAGACCTTTCACCCTTCTATATGCAACCGGCTTGATAGAAATACAAGCGGAATAATTATGGCGGCTAAAACTCCTCACGGAGCGCATTATCTGTCAGATGTTCTAAAGAATAGAACCGTTAAAAAGTATTATTTTGCTATTGTTGCAGGGAAGGCAGATCTAGGTGGAGACTATACAGCTTATCTTCTCAAGGATGAGGCAACAAATAAGGTTACAATTAGCAAAGTAAAAATGAATGATGCCAAAGCTATTGAAACAAATATTAATATATTGGATTATAATCCCAAGGCAGATGTAACCCTTCTGATGATTGAACTTAAAACTGGAAAGAGTCATCAGATAAGAGCACATTTATCTAGTCTAGGATATCCAATAGTTGGAGATGTAAAATATGGTAGCAAAACCTTAAATGCTATCTTTAATAGAAAATATGGAATCAAATCACAGATGCTTAGCTCAGTTCTAGTAGTTTTCCCAGAGGGAACTGAAACTATATCTGCTAGACGCTTTAGTGCTAAACCACTTAAAGCATTCTATAAACTGTTTGATGTAGATTCATATTTATAATGGAGTTTAAATGGCTACATGGAAGACAAGAGGACTCAGAGGTTCTGCCTTTGAAAGCCTTATTAATTCAACAAATGAATATTATAGAAAAGCAGGACTCGCTCTGGTTCAGAAGATTCCTACACCTATAACTCCGCTAAAGTTTGATAGCGAGAAAAAGCTTATAACAGAAGCTTATTTCGAGAAAGATTCAACCGTTGACTATATAGGTGTTGTGCAGGAAATACCCGTTTGCTTCGATGCAAAGGAATGTAAAACAGATACCTTTTCAATGCAAAATATTCACGAACATCAATATAGATTCATGGAGGATTTTGAAAAACAAGGTGGCATTGCTTTCGTATTAGTACATTTCACAGAAAGAAATGATATGTATTATCTTAGATTTAGAGAACTGAGAGAGTACTACGAAAGAATAAAGGATGGTCATCCTAAGAATTTCAAATATATAGAACTAGAGGATGATTATTTTCTAAAGCCAAATGGCCCTGCTATAGTTAATTACCTTGAAGGGCTTAATACAGATTTATCTGATAGAAAGAAGGAGGAAGGCTGAAATGTTTGATTTTTATAGAGTTGCAGCATGTGTACCTCAAGTAAGTGTTGGAAACACAGATTATAATACTGATAGAATACTCGAGAAAATTTCTGAGGCTTATGAATATAATGCGGCTATAATAGCTGTTCCTGAGCTTGCTATTACTGGTTATAGCTGTCAGGATTTATTCTTCCAGAAAACTCTTCTTGAAGAGACTAAAAAATCACTAGGTAGAATAATTAAGAGTACGAGAGATAGAAGTGAGATAATAATTGTTGGCGCCCCCTTCGTGCTAGAGGGTAAGCTCTTTAATACAGCATTTGTCATCTTAAATTCTAGAATACTGGGTATAACTGTTAAAACCTTTATTCCAAATCATCATGAATTCTATGAAAAGAGATGGTTTAACTCTGCAAATGACCTTACTATTTCGACTATTAGTTTTAAAGAGCTTGGAATAAATATAATTGATGACGATGATGACTACGAAATACCTGTTGGTAATGGAGTAATCTACGATATAAATGGAAGCCTTAAGTTTGGTGTAGAAATATGCGAGGATCTATGGGCTCCTATATCTCCATCTAATACACTTGCCCTTGGCGGAGCAGAGCTTATAGTAAATATCTCTGCAAGCAACGAAACTGTTGCAAAGAGAGAATATAGAAAAACACTAGTTAAACAACAGTCCGCATCCCTTATATGTGACTATTTATATGTTTCGGCAGGAGCATCTGAATCTACACAGGATCTTATATTCTCTGGTCATTCAATTCTGGCTGAAAATGGTGTTGTAGTAAACGAGAATAGAGACTTTATCGCAAATGACTATATAATGATAGCAGATATGGATTTAGGCAAGATAAGACATGATAGACTTGTATCTTCGACCTTTAATGACTCTGTTTCATTTTCAAGAGATAAGATAAATGAACTTATAACACTTAAGATATCCGATACAAAGCTTCCAGAATCAGATGGTGAATATGTAATCGCTTCAAAGAAGCCATTTATCCCTGGAACTAAGGCTAAGAGACTTAGTAGATGTAACGAGATATTTGAAATGCAGGTGGGAGGTCTTGTAAAGAGACTAGAGATAACTGGTTCTAAACCAGTAGTAGGCGTATCCGGTGGTATGGACTCAACCCTTGCACTACTAGTATGTGCTAGAGCTATAGAGAAGATGGGTAGAAATCCATCCGACCTTATCGCCATTACTATGCCAGCCTTTGGTACATCTGATAGAACCTTTAATAACTCCCTTGAGCTTATCAAGGCTCTTGGAACAGAGCCGCTTATAATCGATATAAAGGATTCTTGTATCCAGCATCTTAAGGATATTGGTCATGATATCGAAATCAAAGATGTCACCTATGAAAATACTCAAGCTCGTGAACGTACTCAGGTCCTTATGGACTACGCAAATAAGTGCAATGGACTTGTTGTCGGCACTGGAGATCTGTCAGAGCTTGCCCTCGGTTGGTGCACATATAATGGTGATCAAATGAGTATGTATGGAGTAAATGGAAGTATTCCAAAGACTCTTGTTAAATGGATGATAGACTCCGTTGTTGAAAATGATATATTTCCAGAGGCAGAGGATGTACTTAGAGATATACTTGATACACCTATCAGCCCTGAGCTTCTTCCACCTGATGAAAATGGAAATATATCTCAGAAAACAGAAGATAATGTTGGACCTTACGAGCTTCATGACTTCTTTATATTCTATAGCATGAGATATGGTTTTGGTCCAAAGAAGATATATCACCTAGCTAAAAAAGCATTTAAGGACAGCTATACAGAGGAAGACTTAAAGCGTTGGTTTACAATGTATTACAAGCGTCTCTTTAGTCAGCAGTTTAAGAGAAGCTGTATGCCAGATGGAGTAAAGGTAGGTAGTATATCTATGTCTCCAAGAGGCGACCTAAGAATGCCAAGTGATGCAGCAGTAAATATATGGATGAGAGAGATTGAGAATCTATAATGGATAATATTTTAAATACTAATATAAATGATCATATACCTACAGAAGAACCTGCTAGACAGCTATATTTCATGGATAAATGTCATGAAATAATTGAGGACTATATAGCCAGAAAGGGAAAATCCCCTAGCTTTCATGTAGCAACCTTTGGATGTCAGATGAATGCTCATGATTCAGAGAAGCTGATAGGAATCCTTGAAAAGATTGGTTTCAAAGAAACTGATGACGAGGCAAAGGCAGATTTTGTAATTTTTAACACTTGTACTGTTAGAGAAAATGCTAATCAGAAGCTTTATGGGCATCTTGGAGCTCTTAAGAAGCGTAAGGAAACAAACCCTGATATGCTGATTGGTATCTGTGGTTGTATGATGCAACAGCCAGAGATAGTTGATTATATACGTGACAAATATAAATTTGTGGATCTTGTGTTTGGTACATTTAATTTCTATAAGATGGCAGAGCTTCTATATACAAGACTTTCTGAGGAGAAAGGACAAATAATTGAAGTCTTAGCTGCCCCAGAAAAGAACGTAGAAAGATTACCAGAGAAGAGAAAATATGCCTTTAAATCCGGCGTAAATATCATGTATGGATGTAATAATTTCTGTACCTATTGCATAGTTCCATATGTTAGAGGAAGGGAAAGAAGCCGTACCCCTGAGGACATATTAAACGAAGTAAATCAACTGGCCGATGAAGGTTGCGTAGAAATAATGCTTTTAGGCCAGAATGTTAATTCTTATGGTGTTAATTTCCTGCAGGAGAGTGAGATTATAAATAATAATCCGGATTATGATTTCCCAGATCTTTTAGAGGATGTATGTAAGATAGATAAAATCAAAAGAATTAGATTTATGACAAGTCATCCAAAGGATCTATCCGATAAGCTAATAGATGTAATCGCGCGTAATCCTAAGATTGCTCGTCATATACATTTACCAGTACAATCTGGTTCCTCTAAGATATTAAAGGCGATGAATAGAAGATATACAAAGGAAGATTATCTAGCCCTTGTAGATAAGATAAGAGCTAAGCTTCCTGATGTATCTCTAACAACTGACATCATGGTCGGATTTCCAGGTGAAACAGTTGAAGATATAGAGGATACAATAGATGTTGTAAAATACGCTAAGTATGACCAAGCATTTACATTTATTTATTCCATAAGAACTGGTACACCTGCGGCTAAAATGGAACAGTTATCTCCTGATTTCGTAAATGATAACTTCAACAAGGTTCTAGAGGTTGTTCGAGAAACCTGTGCAACAGTTTCTGCTAGATTTGAAGGAGAGACCAAGGAAGTTCTTGTCGAATGTGAAAATGACCATATGGATGGATACGTAACAGGTCGAATGGATAATAATATTCTTGTACATTTCCCTGGAAATAAGGATTTAATTGGTAGCTTTGTAACTGTTAAGCTAGACAGTGCCAAAGGCTTTTATTACATAGGACATCAAGTTGATTAGTAGGAGAGACTAAAATGAACTCAAGCGATATAGACAGAACTAAATTATCGCCAATGATGCAGCATTATCTTAATACGAAGGATGAACACCCAGACTCTATACTTTTTTACAGACTGGGTGATTTCTATGAAATGTTCTTCGAGGACGCTATAAATGTATCTAAAGAGCTGGAGCTTACATTAACAGGTAAAGACTGCGGTCTTGAAGAGAGGGCTCCAATGTGTGGAATACCTTATCATGCTGCAGAGCTATATATAAGTAAACTTATAGAGAATGGACATAAGGTTGCTATATGTGAACAGGTTCAGGATCCTAAGCTCGCCAAAGGACTAGTAGAGAGAAAGGTTATAAGAATAGTAACTCCCGGAACTAGTATGGGAGATAATACGTTAGTAGAAGATAAGCATAATTATATTCTTTGCTTCTCTGAGGTACGAAAATATGATAAAACCTCAGACTATTCTTATGGTATAGCTGTGTCGGATATATCAACCGGAGAATTCCTATGTACAAGCGTTGATAGCATAAGTGATGTAATAGATGAGATAACAAAATATCAGCCAAAAGAAATATTATTTAATGATAAATTTGATTTAGTTAACAATAATGAAATTATGTCAACTATTGATGAGATTATTACAAATCTTTCCATCACTCGAAGCATAATTCCTGAATCTTATTATAATTTAGAAACATCTATTTCCTCTATCGAAAGACAGTTTTCAGTATCTGGTGTTGAAGGTCTTGGTCTAAAAGATATACCAGAAACTGTATCCAGTATAGGAGCACTTCTGGAATATCTTTATGATACTCAGATGAGCAGTATGGGACAAATTAATAACCTAAAGCTTTACTATGCTAAGGATTATATGATAATCGACTCCTCTACAAAGAGAAATCTTGAACTTACTGAAACTATGAGAGATAAAGCTAAACGTGGCTCCCTTCTTTGGGTTCTTGATAAAACCAAGACAGCCATGGGCGGACGTATGCTTAGAAGCTATATAGAAACTCCACTTATGGATAAAACTAGAATAGAGGACCGTCTAGATAGTATCGATAGTATGAATGTAAATGTTATATCTAGGGATGAGCTTAGAGAATATCTTAGTTCTATCTATGATATGGAGAGACTTATGACAAGGATTTCTATGAAGACAGCAAATCCTCGGGATTTACTGAGCTTCAAGTCTTCTCTTGCATATTTACCTTATATCAAAAATATCATTAATGAATTTAATGGAAAAATCTTCAAATCTATGTATCAGGATTTTGATACACTTCAGGATATTTACCATTTATTAGATGCTTCTATAGATGAGGATGCGCCTATAACTATAAGAGAAGGCGGAATCTTTAAAACCGGCTATAACGAGCATATAGATAACTATAGAGATAAGAAGCTTAATTCTAAGTCCATCCTAGCCGAACTTGAAGCAAGAGAGAGGGATAAGACAGGAATCAAGAATCTTCGAATTAAGTTTAATAGAGTATTTGGTTACTTCCTAGAAGTGACTAATTCTTATAAGTCTTTAGTTCCTGATTATTTCATCAGAAAACAAACTCTTACAAATGCCGAAAGATTCACTACAGATGAGTTATCTAATCTATCTAGTGAGATTCTAAGCGCAGAAGAGAACTTATACGGACTTGAATATGATGAATTCGTTAAACTAAGAGATGTACTTGCAAATGAGACCGCCAGAGTTCAGAAAACAGCAGAATATATAGCTACAATTGATGTTCTAGCATCTCTTTCCTATGTGGCTATGCATAATAATTACGTTAGACCTGCGATTAATAATGACGGCGTAATTGAGATAGAAAACGGAAGACACCCTGTAATCGAAAGAATGATAGGTCAAGGGGAATTCATACCAAATGACACATTTCTTGATAATCAAGGTAACCGTATAATGATAATTACCGGTCCTAATATGGCGGGTAAATCTACTTATATGAGACAATCAGCGCTTATTTGTCTGATGGCCCAGATAGGTTCCTTTGTTCCTGCGGATAAGGCTAGTATATCTATGTCCGACCGAATATTTACTAGAGTAGGTGCAAGCGACGATCTATCCAAAGGACAGTCAACCTTTATGGTGGAAATGAGTGAAGTGGCAAATATTCTAAGAAATGCCACAAAGGATTCTCTGATCATTATGGATGAAATTGGTAGAGGAACATCCACCTTTGATGGTCTTTCAATCGCATGGGCGGTTGTTGAATATATAGCCGATAAAGAAACTATTGGCGCCAAAACACTCTTTGCAACACATTACCACGAACTCACGGATTTAGAGGATAAGCTATCCTCTGTAAATAATTACTCTATTGCTATTAAGCATGACGGTAATTCACTTGTATTCCTCAGAAAGATTATACGTGGCGGGGCAGACAGATCATATGGTATAGAGGTTGCAGAACTTGCTGGAGTTCCAGAAGATGTTACTAGACGAGCTAAAGAAATAGCTGCTCATCTATCTGATGAAGATGTAACAGGAAAAATAAAGGATATAAAGGTAGTCACAAGCCATAAGAATTCAGCTAAATCCAGGAAGGAGGCTCCTGGTCAGCTAAGTCTCTTTGCTACAAAGGAAGAAATGAATATAACTTCTGAACTTAAAGCTATGGATCTTGATAATATGACTCCTGTAAAAGCGTTACTATACTTACAAGAACTTAAGGAAAGACTCAAATGATAAAAGTATTAGATCAACATACAATAGATAAAATAGCTGCCGGAGAGGTTATAGAGAGACCTGCTTCAGTTGTTAAAGAGCTGGTAGAAAATTCAATTGATGCTGGTGCAACCAGAATAACTGTTGAAATAACTGATGGCGGAACCTCTATGATCCGTGTAACAGATAACGGTTCCGGTATAGATGCTGATGATGTCAGAAAGGCTTATCTTAGCCATGCAACCAGTAAGCTGGATAACGTAGATGACCTGATGAATATAATATCTCTAGGCTTTAGAGGCGAAGCTCTTTCTACTATAGCAGCAGTATCTAAGGTTGAAATGATCACCAAGACACATGATGCACTTTCTGGAATAAAATACGAGATACATGGCGGTAAAGAAATAGATTTTAAAGAAGTAGGAGCTCCTGACGGAACAACAATTATTTCCAGAAATATATTCTACAATACACCTGCCAGACTCAAATTCCTCAAATCAAATATGACAGAAGGTTCATATATAAGTGACCTTATGACACATATAGCTCTTGCTAATCCTGATGTGGCTATACAGCTAATCTCAAATAACAAGGTTATAATTGATACTCAGGGAGACGGAAGGCTAAAAGAAACTATATACAGCTTATATGGTAAGGACATTACCCGCGGACTTCTTGATGTAAACTATGAAGAAGGCGATATAAAACTCACTGGATTCGTAGGTAAACCATTTCTTTCAAAAGGTAACAGAAGCTTCGAAAACTATTTTGTAAATAAGAGATATATAAAAAGTCCTATAGTTAATAGAGCTATTGAGGAAGCCTACAAAACACATATAATGCAGCATAAGTTCCCTTATACAGCATTATTTATTGAAGTTCCACCTTATATGGTGGATGTAAATGTTCATCCCGCTAAGAGAGAATTCCGTTTCGATAACGAACAGGGGCTGTTTCATGCTGTTTTCCATGCCGTTAAAGACGCGCTTACAGATAAGGAAATGATTCCTGATGCCACCGCCAATTATTCAAATACGCCAGAGAATATAATCTATGACAGAAGCACTGATATAGCTCCTGCTGAAACAAATATTGTAAATGATAAGCCATCAGGAAACAGCTCCAGTTTTTCTATACTAGAAAGCTTGCTCCCGAAAGAATATGTTGAAAAACTTTCGAAGTCTGGTAATGAAACACAAGAAAAAACAGAAGAGGAATCCCTTAGTAAATCCAAGGATAACACATTCAGTAGGTCGATTGATATAACTATTGAAAATACTTTCAGTAAGCCTCTTGATAAGAAAGACTTCGCTCAAGAAGAGATGTCTGAAACCAGATATTTATCCGAAGAAGCAAAGGGACATCATAAGATAATCGGTCAGGTTTTCGATACATACTGGATAACAGAATATGATGGGGTAATGTATCTTATGGATCAACATGCCGCTCATGAAAAGGTTAATTATGAGAGATTTCTAAAGGAATTCAAGGAAAGAACTATCCATTCTCAGACTCTATTTCCACCTGAGCTTGTAAGTCTATCCAACACAGAAAAACAATCAGTTCTTGAAAATGCTGAATATCTATCCAGATATGGTTTCGAAGTAGAGGATTTTGGTTCAAACGAAGTAAGAATCACCGCTATGCCTGCAAATCTTATAGGACTTGATGGAAGAGAGGTCTTTAGCGAACTGGTGTCATATCTAAATGACCATATAACAGAGGTTACTGAAGACATATTTGTACGTAAGCTTGCCACAATGGGTTGCAAGGCTGCAATAAAAGGAAAGCAGAGAATTACCGAGTCCGAAGTAGTAGATCTAATAGATAAGCTAATGAAACTAAATGATCCTTATACCTGCCCTCATGGCAGACCAACTCTGGTTAAGTTTAGTAAAGAAGATGTCGATAAAATGTTTAAAAGAATAGTGGATTAAAAACTATTATTGAAAGCTAATAAAATGAATTCAGTTAATCTAAATCTCGATACAAAACCGCTTATAATTCTTACAGGGCCAACAGCTGCTGGTAAGACAGAACTTTCTATTAAGCTGGCAAAGCTTATAAACGGCGAAATAATATCAGCAGACTCAGCCCAGGTTTATAAGGAACTAAATATAGGTAGTGCAAAGATTACAGAAGAGGAAATGCAGGGAGTACCACATCATCTGATTGATATGTATGAACCTACATTTCCTTTTGATGTTACGGTTTTTCAAAGAGAAGCAAAAAGAATAGTAACGGAAATCTATTCAAGAGGTCACGTGCCTATTGTTGTGGGGGGAACCGGTTTCTATATTCAGGCGCTTATCTATGATATTGATTTTAATAACGAGAATAGTGCAACATGTAGTGAGGCTCTTTCTGACTTCATGGAAGATATTAATAATCGAATAAACGGAAGCTACACTAATTTCAGAGAATGTCTGGAAAACTATATTGATATAACAAATGATACCCTGTACCTTCATGAAGAACTAAAGGTTATTGATCCTAAATCAGCTGAGATAATTCATGCAAATAACTATAGAAAAGTAATCAGAGCTCTGGAATATTATCATTATCATAACGAACAGATATCAAAGCATAATGAAGCAGAGCGAGAAAAAACTTCAATTTATAACAGTAAATATTTTGTACTAACAATGAATAGAGCTACTCTATACGAAAGAATTAATAGAAGAGTAGATATAATGAGAGACATGGGACTCCTAGAGGAAGTAAAGAGTCTTCGCAACAAAGGTTATGGTCCAGAGCTCACATCAATGCAAGCTATAGGCTACAAAGAAATATATGCCGCCCTTTCTAAGATAGAAAAAGACGGCATATATAAAGATTCGAAAGAATATAACGAAATAATAAATGAAGCCTTTGAAGAAATTAAACTTAATACAAGACATTTTGCTAAGCGACAGCTCACCTGGTTCAGAAGAGAGCGCGATGTTATTTGGCTCAACAAGGACGAAAAGTCAGATGATGATATCCTTAAACTAATCCTCGATACCATAATATAATTTGCAATACAAGTCCCTTTAAGTTAAACTAACTACTTGGATTTATAGAAGTAAGCACTAAGATAATCGGAGGAATAACCTTGAAATCTTTAATTGATTATTATAATGAATGCGGAATCTCAAGTAAGGTATATGAATACTGCTCTGAGATAGAAGTAAAGTTAAAGGATAGATATGATCAGATAGATAAAGTAGCTGAATATAACCAGCTGAAGGTACAGCAGGCTATGGCCAGATGTCGTCTGGCCGAGGAGCATTTAAGAGGAACTACAGGTTACGGATACAATGACTCTGGTAGAGATACCCTTGAGAAAATCTATGCAGAAGTATTCCACACAGAGGATGCTCTTGTAAGACAGCAGATAACCTGCGGAACACATGCACTTACTATAGCGCTTGCGGGAAATCTGCGTCCCGGAGATGAAATGCTCTCAATTGCAGGCGCAGTATACGATACATTACAGGGTGTTATCGGAGTAAGAGAAGAGAAGGGGAGTCTTGCAGAATATGGAATCACCTATAGTCAGGTGGATCTGATGGAGGATGGTTCTTGGGACTTTGATGGAATAAGGATGGCAATAAATGATAAAACTAAGCTTATTGAAATCCAGCGTTCTAAGGGATATGACACAAGACCTTCCTTATCTGTTGAAGCAATAGGTGAAGCGATAAGATATGTTAAATCAATTAAACCAGATGTGATTGTAATGGTAGATAACTGTTACGGTGAATTCGTAGAAACTATTGAGCCTTCAGATGTTGGTGCAGATATGGTGGTCGGTTCTCTTATAAAGAATATAGGAGGAGGCATCGCTCCAATTGGCGGATATATATGTGGTACACATGAATGTATAGAAAACTGCGCCGCTAGACTTATTACACCTGGAATAGGCAAAGAAGTAGGAGCCTCACTTGGTGTAACAGCTCAGTTTGCAGAAGGATTATTCTTAGCCCCAACAGTTACAGCCGCTGCTCTTAAAGGCGCTATATTTGCCGCAAATGTATATGAAAAACTCGGATTTAAGACTATCCCAAATTCCACAGAGGATAGATATGACATAATTGAGGCTGTAACCTTTGGAAAGCCGGAATATATAGAAGCCTTTTGCGAGGGTATACAGGCAGCCGCTCCCGTGGACAGCTTCGTAAAGCCTGTCCCATGGCCTATGCCAGGATATGACTGCGACGTTATTATGGCAGCAGGAGCCTTTGTCTCCGGCGCTTCAATAGAGCTATCCGCAGATGCTCCAATGAAAGAGCCTTATGCTGTATATTTCCAGGGCGGTCTAACCTATAGCCATGCAAAGCTTGGAATAATGATGTCTTTACAAAAAATAATAGATAAAGGGCTAATCACATTGTAATTAATAGCCCTAAGCTAATACCAAATATATATAGAAAATTACTTCTATTTATGATAACATAGTAATGTTGATTTCCTTCCAAAAACGCTGATGAGAGACAGTTGGGAGGACACATGAATAAATTAAAAATTAAAGAAATGGCGAACTACGAAAAGCCCATTGAAAAGCTTCTCGAAAGTGGCGCCGAAAAGCTGTCTGATGCAGAGCTTCTAGCAATAATTCTTAGATCTGGAAGCCGTGACATGAGCGTTATTGAGATGTCTCAGTATATACTTAACGATCATCCTATACACAAGGGACTGCATGGGCTTAATTATAGGAATATAAAAGAGCTTACAGAGATACCTGGTGTTGGCAAGGTTAAGGCTTGTCAGATAGTAGCTCTTACAGAGATATCTCGAAGAATGTCTGAGAGAACCAGCAAAGATAAACTATGCTTTGATTCTTCTGAGAGTGTTGCAGATTACTTTATGGAACAGGTTCGTTATCTGACTAAGGAAAGAGTATATGCGCTCTTTACAAATACTCATAATGACTACATCCATAAGGTCCTTCTATCAGAAGGAAGTCTGGATAGGAGCATTTTAACACCTAGAGAGCTCTTTATAGAAGCCCTTAAGGCGGACGCCGCTAGTATTATACTTATACATAATCACCCCTCAGGCAATCCTGAGCCTAGTGATATGGATATAGTTATCACTAAGAAAATCGCTAGTCTTGGTAATGAGATAAGCATCAGACTATTAGATCATATAATTATAGGAGATGGCACATACATAAGTTTGGCTGCCACAGGCCTAATATAGAGGATACTAAATGAAATTCAATTATAAAAAGGATATAAGCCCTAAATACTTACTTATAGCATTATCAGTTATTTGTATAGCCCTTACTATACTTTCTGCATTTTTCCCTGATATGTTAAAGCCTGTAAAAGCATATACAGGTAAATTCGTTACACCACTTCAGCAGGGGGTAAATGATATAGGAAACTGGACAGAGAAGAAGGTAATGGTCTTCGGTGATGTAAAAGAGCTAAGAGAAGAGAATAAAGAGCTCAAGGAAGAAGTAAATACTCTTCAAAATGAGGTAGGTAAAAATGAAGCGGAACTAGCAGAGCTTCAGAGTCTCAGAGACCTCTATGAGCTAGATGAACTATATCCAGATTATAAGAAAACAGTTGCCAGAGTATTCTCTGTTAATTCTTCTGGCTGGTTTAATGAATTCTATATTGATAAAGGCCTTAATGATGGTATATATGAGGGCTGTAATGTACTCTGTGACGATGGTCTTCTCGGAATAATCGTTGAATCTTATGATGATTATGCCAAGGTAAGAGCCATTATCGATGATAGAGCTAATGTAACCGGTGAAATCGGAAGTTCCGGTTATCTATGTACCGTAGAAGGTAGTCTCCAGACAATGGACAATGGTTATCTTCTTGCTACAGATATAGACAAAAACGCTGTAATCAACGAAGGTGATAAGGTTATCACCTCAAATGTTTCAGATAGATATTTATATGGTATAACAATAGGCTATGTTACAAGCATTGAGCAGGATTCTAACAATCTTACTCAGACAGCCCACATAACACCAACGGTTAATTTTACTGATATCAAGGATGTTATGGTTATTCTTGATCGTAAACAGGAAGTGAACTATTAATGCGTAGAATAGTTACAATATTAATACTTATCTTAATATCATTTCTACTTCAAACAGCGGCATTTTCATTCGAAAACATATCAGGTATGGCTCCAAATCTTATGCTCATACTGACTATGTCCTTCGGAATAATGCGTGGTAGAAAGGAAGGACTGCTAACAGGCTTTGTCTGTGGTTTCCTTTACGACATATTCTTTGGCACCATGATTGGGCCATTCATGTTCCTCTTTATGATAATTGGATACTCTAATGGCGCCTTCCATAAGGAATTTCTTATGGAAGATATTATGATGCCGGTATTTATTATTATTGTAGATGAGATTATTTTTAATACAGTTATCTATGTAGTTCAATTCCTTCTGCGTAACAGAACTAATCTGTTTTTCTTTGTGAGACATGTCTTTATGCCACAAATACTATGCACAGTAATTGCAACTATTATCATTTATAGATTCTATGTAAGACTTAATAAATATATAAAGAAGAAGGACGGCGAAAATGAGATTGCTTAAAGATTTTCTTCTTTCCTTTAAGGAAATAGCACTAGATTATTTGAAGAGTAGGGTGTTCCCAGTAACACTCATTCTTATTGTGCTTTTTATTGCTCTTATAAATAGACTATTTACACTTCAGATTGAACAGGGTGAACAGTTCAGCGAAAGCTTTGAGGTTAAATCAGAGAAGACCCTGACAGTCAATTCTATCAGAGGAAATATATATGACGTAAATGGCAATCTCCTTGCCTATAATAACATTTCCTATACTCTTACCTTCGGAAACGACACAATTCTCCCTGAAGAAGCAAAGAAGAAGAATCTGTCTGATAATAAGCTCAAGAATATGATTATATATAACACTATCAATATCCTACAGAATAACGGTGATAAGATAGATGCTGACTTCAGAATCAAATATGAAAATGGTAAATATTCCTATAAGGTAGAAGGACAGGTGCTAAGAAACTTCCTTAAGGATGTTTATGCTGCAGATACTGTTGATGATCTAACCGAGGAGCAATCAGAGGCTACAGCAGAAGAAGTAGTCAAATATCTACGTAAGACCTTTGAAATAGGCGACGAATATGATGATGAGATGGCAATGAAGATTCTTGCTTGCAGATATAATCTGTGGCTGAATAGATTCCAGCAATACGTCCCTGTAGAGATTGCTCATAATATATCTGAAAAGAGTAGAGCTACTATTACAGAAAATAAGGATAATCTACTAGGTATGGATATCATGGTGGAATCCAGTCGAGTATATAATGATGCTAAGTATTTTTCACATATTATTGGATACGTAGGAAAAGCCTCCCAGGATGATATTGATACCTTAAATGGTGAACTGGGGGAGAAGAAGTATAATAGCTCAGATGTAGTTGGTAAAGCAGGAATAGAAAGAGTTTACGAGACTGATCTTCATGGTACTGATGGAGAGCAGGTTCTATATGTAGATAATCTGGGAAAGGTGCTCGAAGTAACCAGTGATACTCCTTCGATAGCCGGAAATGATATATATCTGACAATTGATAGTGATCTTCAGAAGTATTGCTACGACATGCTAGAAAAAGAAATAGCGTCTATTCTGATGTCTAAGATATATAACGTTGCATATACACCAGACGATGATAAGGATCACCTTATTGCCATAACTGATGTATACTCTGCATTTTTCAGCAATAATCAATTACATCTGGACCAGATGAATGATGCTGATGCAACAGAGCTAGAGCAGCATATCTACTCTACCTTTAATGATAGACAGGCAACAACTCTTACAACAGTAGAAGGACTACTAACAGATAATCCTGTTGAGCTTAAGAATCTAGATCATGAATATAAGGATTACTGTGAATATATATGTGAAATGCTAAGTAAAAAGGGTATATATGACTTAGGTAAGGTAAATCAGAATTCAAAAGAATTCCTCGCCTATACAAATGATGAGACAAGCCTTCAGGATTTCATCAGATACCTTATTGGTATTGAAGCAATAGATGTTACATCTATAGAGGAAGATGATAAATACTACGATTCTAACGAAATATATAACATGCTTATAGATTACATTATCGAAGAGCTCCATGATGATGAGGACTTCAACAACCGTGTAATCAAAAATATGATAAGAGAAGGTTCTATCTCAGGATATGATGTAATCAACCTTCTATATGATCAGGGAGTTCTAAAAGCTGATGGAGATGCAGAATATGCCGCCTTCCAAAGTGGTGCTATGTCACCATATGGCTTTATTATGGCAAAGCTCACATCTCTGGAGATTACACCTGCTATGCTGGCGCTCACTCCTTGCTCCGGAGCAGTAGTTGTTACTGATGTTAACACCGGAGAGATAAGAGCCATGGTTAGCTATCCAAGCTACGATAATAACTATCTGACCAATTCCGTTGATGAAGACTACTACGATATGCTCCTCGAAGATACAACATCTCCACTGTATAACAGAGCGACAATGATGCGAACCGCTCCCGGTTCCACATTTAAACCAATCTCTGCTATAACCGGTGTACAGGAAGGTGTCCTGGGTATAGACGAATATATAACTGACCTTGGTGTCTTCGAAGAGGTTTATACAAAGCCTAAATGCTGGATCTATAGAGATTATAGAATGACTCATGGTTCTATCAATATTCCAACAGCTATTGATATATCCTGTAACTATTTCTTCTTTACTGTAGGTTATAGACTAGCAACAAGATCTGGAAAATATATAGATGATGAAGGTCTGGCAAGCCTTAAGAAATATGCCGCTGAGTTTGGTCTTACAGAAAAATCAGGTGTTGAGATAGAAGAGATAGAACCACATTTCTCATCAAACGATGCTGTTACAAGTGCCATCGGACAGGGTACTCATGCCTATGCTCCGGTGCAGTTATCGAGATATGTTACCACCCTTGCAAATAGTGGAACCTGTTATAATCTGTCCCTTATGAATAAAATAACTGACTATGAGGGAAACATAGTCAGGACGTCAAATCATACAATAGCAAATCAGGTTTCAATAGATAATTCTCTTTGGAATCAGGTACATAACGGTATGAGACTGGTTGTTACTGACGACCTTTCTAAGAACAAGCTTCTTAATTCAATAAATGTACAGGTTGCAGGTAAAACCGGTACCGCCCAGGAAGGAGAGGACCGTCCAGCCCACGCTTTATTTATATCCTACGCGCCTTATACCGCGCCAGAGGTATCAGTAACAACAGTTATTCCAAATGGTTATTCCTCTGCAAATGCTGCAGATTTGACAGGCTTTATATATGCCTATATGTATGACAAAGAAGCACTTAATGACGCTTCCTTCACAGAAGATAATGGAGAAGTAGGAGATTAATCCATACAATGTTTAAGAAATACAGTATAAAATATTACAATTTCATATTGTTCTTTTTACTACTAGCCATAATGATAATTGGTGTATATGTAATTGATAGTGTAAACGAAGAATATACCGTTAAACAAACCGTTGGTGTAATCCTCGCTGTAGTCATAATGATAGTTCTTTCTTTTATTGATTATCATTTCATTATCAAGTTCTATGTACCACTTTATATAGTCTGTAATATACTTCTGGTTCTTGTTCTTGTAGCCGGTTCTACTGTTAATAATGCTACCAGGTGGTTCACTATAGCTGGTATTACCTTCCAACCTTCAGAGCTAGGAAAAACTATTCTGATCATATTCTTTGCAACTTATTTAAGTAAGCTTATGGATTCAGAAAAGGTCAGCTCCTTTGGTGGAATAGCAGGCTTTGCTATATTCTGGGCTGTACCTATAATACTTATATATCAAGAGCCTGACCTATCTACACTTATTTGTATCACTATGGTACTTCTTACAATGTTCTATATGTCAGGACTTAGCTATAAGATAATAGGAATAGCATTGCTTATTCTTATACCTACTTTTAGTATATTTATATGGTATATACAGAAGCCTGATCAGAAGCTTCTATATGAGCATCAGGTCAAGAGAATAATGTCCTTTATCTATCCTTCTGAATATGAGGACGAAACCATGCAGCAGGAAAACTCAGTAATGGCAATAGGTTCCGGACAGCTAATGGGTAAAGGAATAAAGAAGGACAAAAACGAAACAAATACAAGTGATACAAACCTTATTTCAGAGCAGCAGACAGACTTTATTTTCTCTGCCGTAGGGGAATCCTTTGGATTCTTCGGAAGTGTAATAATTATTGGAATTATTCTACTTATAGTGTTACAATGTATAAGGACTGGAAGGCGGGCCAGAGATGACGTTGGCTTCCTAATTGCAACCGGTATGGGGTGCCTGGTTGGATTTCAGTCATTTATCAATATTGGAGTAGCAACCAGACTATTACCTAATACTGGAATTCCACTTCCATTTATCAGTTATGGACTGACATCACTTATTAGTCTGGCTATTGGTATGGGGATAGTACTTAATATCAGTTTACAAAAGAGGAAATACTAGATTCGGGGGATGAACGATGAATATCGCATTAATTGCACATGATCCTAAAAAGAAACTCATGCAGAATTTCTGTATAGCTTACAGAGGTATTCTGGAACATCATGATGTATATTCTACAGAAACAACTGGTCGACTGGTTGAAGAAGCTTCTGGACTAAATATCCATAAGTTCTTAGCAGGTCATCTAGGAGGAGTGGAGCAGATAGCTACTCAGATAGAAAGTAATCAGATAGATATGGTTATTTTCCTTAGAGAGAATAGTATGAGCCAGCCTCATAATAATGACTTTCACAATATATCTACTCTATGTGATGTATACAACATTCCACTTGCATCAAATCTCGCTACAGCTGAGCTTCTTATCAAGGCTCTTGAGAGAGGCGATCTGGACTGGCGTTCATTATACAAGAATTAGAGGTTTGAAATGGGTAAGGCCGTTATATATTACTTAATATTAATCATACTTGCTGTTCTGAGCGTAGGCTTCTTTGTAAATAAGAATATGAAGTATGATGACGCTTATGATAGCGAATCCATAAATGAAATACAGGTCAGTTCATCCATGCCAATGTATGAACCTGGCGGATATCAATCCGTATATGCAGTTATCCCTGATGGTGAAGATGTAAATGCCGATCAGTTTAAGGATGATACATATGCGGTTCTTCTTGTTGATAACGAAGAACGAATTCCGATAGTTTCTTATAATTCTCTTAGAAGAATATATCCTGCCAGTACAACCAAGCTTATGACAGCACTTGTAGTATGTGATGCTTTATATGCCGGTCAGTTTGGTCTCGAGGATGAAATAACAATTGATCACGACCCCAATATCACAGAAGAGGGTGCATTAAAAAGTGAGATTAAGCCTGGCTGTACTATAACCGTTAGAAATCTTCTATATGGTTTACTTATGAAATCTTATAATGATTATGCCGTTATACTCGCCGAGCTTGTGGCCGGTAATCAGGCTTCCTTCTGTGACTTAATGAATCAGAAAGCCTTAGAAATAGGTGCCACAGGATCACATTTTGCTAATCCTCATGGCCTTCACGATGATAATCATTATATAACCGCATATGATATGTATCTGATACTTCAGGAGGCTGAAAAGTACGACATCATAAGAGAGATTGATTCCTATGACAGCTTCAGTTATACATATACAGATGCTGAAGGCGCTATATGCGAAGACGATATCACTCCTACAAATATGTTCCTGGCCGGAAATCGTGCACTTCCATCAAATATTACAATTAATTCCTGGAAGACGGGTACGACAGAGCTTGCTGGTAACATTCTAGCTATGAACGTTACTATTGACGACAAGGAATATTCCATGTTTGTGGCGGATTCAGTATCCCCCGATGATCTATATGATAAATACGGTTTACTGTTTAACCTGACTAAATAAGGAAAGATAATGAGTAAGAAGAATAGCAACATTATAAAACTGAATAGAAGAGCAAGATTTAACTCAACTATAATAATCTTTGCTATTATTCTGATATATGTGGTAGCTAGTATTATAATATCTGTATCTAAGGAGCCTATAACCACATATAAGGTTGGATCCAGTAATATCAATAATAATATTACCTGTACAGGAATAGCCCTTAGAAATGAGATAGAGATATCTTCATCAAAATCAGGATATATGATCTACTTCGTTCATGATGGTGATAAAACCAAGAAGAATTCTGCAGTATGTACTGTAGATGAAACCGGAAATGTTATCACCGCTATTAAGGAAGCAGGCGAAAGTGATGAGGGAAATGAGCTATTCACTGATGCTGACTATGCACATATCAGATCTACTATAGATACTTATAAATCTTCATATTCTGATGTCACATTTTCCAATATATATAACTTCAAGTCAGATATAGAGAGTAAGGTTATGGAGCTTTCCAGCGAAGTAATGATGCAGCAAATAAATGCTGGTGGTGCTTCTGTCAGCTCCACTCTTCAAACCATCAAAGCAACTGAGAGTGGAGTTATCACTTATTACACTGATGGATATGAAAAGAAAACTCCTGAAACGCTTTCAGAAGACGACTTCAATCAGGAAAATTATAAGAAAAATTCTCTCAAGTCCGGTGATATTCTTGATTCTGGATCCACTGTATTCAAGATAGTTTCAGATGAAAACTGGAATATAGTTTGCCAGATCACCAAGGAACAGGCCAAGGCCCTTTCCGAGGAGGAGAGAGTAAGATTTACTATAAATAATTCTCCAAATGAGGTTACATCCACATTTAGCCTGATTGAAAAGGATAAATCCACATTTCTGGTTTTACCACTGTCAAAATATATGGTCGACTATATAGATGAGAGATTCCTGAATGTTGAGATTATTCTTAATAAATTTGAAGGACTTAAGATTCCTAATTCATCCCTTATAGATAAGGAAGTATATAAGATACCAAAGTCTTATGTTCCAGAAAATGAAAAATCCTCTACTAAGACCGTGAAGGTTATTAGATACGAAAAAGATAAAAAGAATGCAAAGGATGTTAATACAAAAACACCTCTTGATACTGCTACAATAAATGATGCAACACTGCTTGATGCTTCCCTTCAGGATGCTACACCAATAAATGCAACTGAAACCGATACAAAGGTTATACCTACTCCGGAAGGAGAGGGAAGAAACAAGAAAGTTGAGCTGATTGTATATAAAACCGATGAACAGTATTATTATGTAGATAAAGATGCTTTCTATGATACTGATCAGATATATACAAATGTTGGTGATAATACAATTCCTGTAATGTCTCTGGAAACAGCAAGTCTTAAGGGAGTTTACCTGGCAAACACAGGTGTTGCAAACTTTATTGAGGTAACAATAGTTAAGACTCAGGACGAATTTACAATAGTTAAAAATGACGAAAACCTGAAAGAGTTTGATAACATTGTTCTAGATGCAGAGCAAGTTAGAGATAATCAATCATTATATTAGAAATAGAGGTTTTATTATGAGCGAAACAATCCAGGAAAGATATAAGGAAGTAAGAGAAAAGATAGATGAGACCTGCAAACGCGTAGGCCGGGATCCATCTGAAGTTACTCTTATTGCAGTTAGTAAAACTAAGCCACTTAGTGATATCGAGAAGCTTATTGAAATAAATGTAAATGATTTCGGAGAGAATAGACCACAGGAGCTTAAGGAGAAGTTTGAAGCCGTATCTACTCCAGTTAGATTCCATCAAATAGGTCATCTACAGACTAATAAGGTTAAATATATAATCAATAAAGCAGTTCTTATTCATTCCGTTGATTCAATGAAGCTTGCTCTTATGATTGAGAAGGAAGCCGCGAAGAGAGACCTTCATGTAGATGTTCTAATAGAAGTAAACTATGCTGAGGAAGAGTCAAAATTTGGCGTTAAAAAGGAAGAAGCTCTGCAGCTTATAAAGGACATTTCCAGTTCTTTTAGACACATTCATATAAAGGGACTTATGACCATAGCACCATTTGTTGATGATCCAGAAGAGAACCGTCCTGTATTCAAGGGGATGCACGAATTATTACTTGACATAAAATCTCAAAACATAGATAATGTTGATATGTCCATTCTCTCTATGGGTATGACAAATGATTATGAAGTCGCTATTGAAGAAGGCGCTACTATGGTCAGAGTTGGTACCGCAATTTTCGGAGAGAGAGCATAAGTTAGTACGATTGGAGATTAACGATTCATGGCTGGTGGAAAGAGATTTTTAGATTATTTTAAAATCAATGATGATGAAGACGATTACGATGAAGATGATGATTACATCTTCGACGAGGATGAAGACCTTGAATATGAGGAGCCTATAAGGAAGAAGGCTAAGGCGCCTGCACCAAAACCTGCACCTGCACCTAAGGCTTCAAGGAGCTCATACACAGCTCCTCCTAGAGAGTCCAAAAGATTCAATACTTCAACCGCTACAGATAAATTAGTATCCTTTGATGGTGGAGACAGAAGACCGAAGGCACCAAAGTCTTCAGAGGTTTATGTTATAAAGCCACAGGAATTCGATGATGCACAGACTGTTGCAGATTTTCTAAAACGCGGTCAGGCAATTGTGATCAATATGGAAGGTTTGCAGTTAGAACCCGCACAGAGAATTATAGATTTCATTGGTGGAGCTTGTTATGGTATGGAGGGGGAGCTGAAAGCAATTTCAGCATCTATATTTATAGCTGTTCCTAATAGTATAGAGGTTTCTGGTGATTTAAGAGAAGAGATACTGAATTCTAACTTTTCACCTATACTTGGGAATTAATATCTGAATCTATATAGTTCAGAAGGGGGTTTAGTTATAGAATGTTAACACCACTTGATATTCAACAAAAGAAATTCAAGGGCGGTTTGGGGTATGATAAAAAAGACGTTCAGGCTTTTTTTGATGAGGTTTCAAAGAGCTATGGCGAGCTCTACAAATCGAATGCCGAACTAAAAGAAAAGGTTATCACACTTACAGATACTGTTCAGCATTATAAAGCTACTGAAAATGAGCTTAACAAGAAGCTTCTTATTACTGATAAGAATATAGAAGAGTCTAAGTCAAATGCTGAAAAGAACGCAAAAGCTATCGAACTTGAAGCTATGAGCAGAGGTAATGATATCATTAAAGAAGCTCAGGCCAAGAAAGAAAGACTTGATGAAGAAATACTTGAGTT
>DFEN01000143.1 GCA_002368685.1 Lachnospiraceae bacterium UBA3801 | reverse complement strand
GCTGCAGGTCAGACAAAGGATGCAGTAGATAAGCTTCGTGAATATGGAATCCATGTCGGAATGATTAAGGTTCGAGTATTTAGACCTTTCCCTGGAGCAGAGCTTGCAGAGGCACTGAAGAAATGTCAGTCAGTTGCTATTCTTGATAGAGCAGAAAGCTTCTCTGGAAATGGTGGACCTCTTGGTTCAGAGCTTAAGGCTGCTATGTATGATGCCGGTCTAAAGATACCTACCGTTAACTATTTCTATGGTCTTGGTGGACGTGATTACACAGTTGAAGAGGCCAGAGATGTATTCAAGGATATCCGCGAGATCGTTAGACGTGATGAGACACCAGTTCAGTTCAAGTACGTTGGACTGCGTGATAAGGACGCAAAGAAGGATCAGGTATTTGACTTCAAGGGTCCTGATAAGATGGATATCAGAATATCCGGTGACGGAATCAAGGTTAGTGAGTAGGAGGTAGACGGAAATGGCATATAATTTAAAAGAAGTAATGAGTAAGCCGGATCGTCTGACTCCGGGTCATAGACTTTGTGCCGGATGTGGTGCGGCTATAACGGTAAGAACAGTGCTTAGAGCACTTAAGGAAGAGGATAAGGCAGTTATTGGAAATGCAACAGGATGTCTTGAGGTATCAACATTTCTCTATCCATATACTGCATATGAAGATAGCTATATCCATAATGCATTTGCCTGCGCAGGAGCAACTCTGTCAGGTGTAGAAACAGCATACAATGCGCTGAAGAAGCGTGGACGTATCGACGAAGATGTAACTTATAAATTCATTACCTTTGGTGGTGATGGTGGTACATATGATATCGGATTCCAGTCCCTCTCAGGTGCTATGGAGCGTGGACATGACATGGTTTATGTTTGCTATGATAATGGCGCTTATATGAATACTGGTATCCAGAGATCTTCTGCAACTCCAAGATTTGCAGATACAACAACAACTCCTGTTGGAAAGGTTAGTACAGGTAAGGTTCAGTCTCGTAAGGATCTGGCGGCAATCATGGCAGCTCATAATATCCCATACGTAGGACAGTCAACCTTTACATCTGGAATGAAGGATCTCTATGAGAAGGCTGAGAAGGCTATCTATACAGAAGGCCCAGCATTCTTAAATGTAATGTCACCATGTCCAAGAGGATGGAGATTTGACGCAGCAGATATGGCTAAGATATGTAAGCTTGCAGTTGATACTTGCTACTGGCCTCTATTCGAGGTAGTAGATGGAAAGTGGATACTGAGCTACGAGCCTAAGACAAAGCTGCCTATTGAAGACTTCCTGAAGCCTCAGGGAAGATTCAAGCATCTCTTCAAGCCGGAAAATGAGCATTTACTTGCTGAGTTCCAGGCCGAAGTTGATAAGAGATGGGAAGAACTTAAAAATAGATGCAACTAGTGAGGGATAATAGGTGATAACTAAGAATATCAAAAGGATGATCGATTATTGTTTCTCATATGCTGATAACGTGCAGTATAAAGAGGGTAGTCCCTACCCTCGTGATGCACGTATCACATTGAAGAATCAGTTAAAGGACGATATGCTTGTTTATTTGGGCTATGTCTTCGATGAAGCCAGCTCAGATATAGCAAATCAGATCAAGTTCCTTAACGAGAATCTGGAAATAGTTATAACTGAATATAATTTCAAGAGATTTATAAATGATAGATGTAGAAATCTAGATCTTGCTACGTATGTTCCAAGAAGTCTTCAGTATTTTGTAAATGATGATACAGCTCCCTCAGAACAGAGAACGGGCTACGGAATGTCTATATCAAAATACCTCATTGGAACCTTTAATGATGTAGGCTGTAACTTTATTGCTTATGGCGGTATAAGCGATAAAGAGGCAGACCGTCTGTCAGACTACATCAACATGATGAATAATTATGCTAATGGTTTTGATATATATAATTATGCACCATCCGGTAGTAGGTCTGGAAGAATCAGTCTGAGAGATGAAAGTGCTACACCAACAACTGTTAGTGTAGAGGAAAAGGAAGCTCCACCAGCAAATGTCAAGGTATCAAAGGCTTCTAATGAGGAAAGTCTGGAAGAGCTTCTGAATGAACTCGATTCTTTGATTGGTCTTGAATCTGTTAAGAAGAATCTGACTAATCTGATAAATCTTGTGAAGATAAGAGGGATGAGAGAGAAGCTGGGCCTTAAAACACCTAGTATGTCTCTTCATTTGGTTTTCTCTGGAAATCCAGGAACTGGTAAGACAACAGTGGCCAGACTCCTCGCGAAGATATATCATCAGCTGGGCGTAGTTAGTAAGGGCCAGATGGTCGAAGTGGATAGAGCCGGACTTGTGGAAGGATATGTAGGTCAGACTGCTCAGAAAACTGCGAAGGTCTGTGACGAAGCGATGGGCGGAGTGCTATTCATAGACGAGGCTTATACACTGACAAATGCAGAAGGCGAAGACTTCGGACAGGAGGCAGTAGATACTATTCTCAAACGTATGGAGGATAATCGTAAGGACCTCATAGTTATTGTTGCTGGATATACGGAGGAAATGAAGAAATTCATTGAATCCAACCCTGGACTTAAGTCCAGATTTAACAAGTTTATAGAATTCCCTGACTACGCAGGAGATGAGCTGATCAAGATATTTAATCTGATGTGTGATAGTCAGGATTATGTAATGAATAAAGAGGCTAGAGAGTACATCGACCAGTATCTGAGGCATATAGCAGAAAAGCACGAGAAGCATTTCGCAAATGCCAGAGAGGTTCGTAACTACTTCGAACGTTGCGTGGAGAGACAGGCGACTAGAGTGGTAAGTGAGCCGAATATAGATGCTAACAGTCTTACAACCCTCAAGCTTCCAGATGTAGAAGAGGATATCTGATAGGTTTTAGAAGAGGATATTTAATGAGTAGATTCAACGACTATAGCTATTATAAAAACAGAAGAACATTACAAATAGTAGCGGCAGCATTATTTTTTATTTTTGTTGTGGCAACACTACTTGGATGGGGCCTATTTACTGATATTGAAACTGTTTTTTTATCGGCTAGTATGGCCGCGCTAGTCTACATTTCGCTGGGAACGACAGGAAAATATAATCGGACAGGAATATGTTTTTTCCTAGGTATTTTAGTATGGCTACTGGGAGATATATTCTGGGCGTATAACTCCATACGTGGTGGAGGTATGCCTATTGTTGAACATATATCAGATAATATGTATCTAGTTTCGGATTATGTATTTCTGCTTGGAGCAATAGTTTATTGTAGAGACGTATTTAAGAAAAGTGACTATCAGAGAATAGCTGTAAATGCCTTTGCGGTCGCAATTGTAACCTCTGTTATCGGTTACAGATTTGCTATTAACTATCATAATTATAATCATAGGATTTCTGTTGAGCTTGTCGACTTATTGTTATATTTCTTTGTTTCAGTATTTTCTATAATGATTGCAGTGATCGTTCTTGGTAGAACTGGTACAAAGGGACATCATAAGTCCTTCTATATGATTCTTATATCCATGTTTGTGTTTAGTTTGGTAGAGATACGATTCACCTACATGATGATAATAAATAAAGAACCTGAGAATGATTATATAGATATCATTTATTATCTATGTCTTCTTGTTTACAGCTTTGCGTGGATGATACCAGATATTGGTGAGAAGAAAATAATACCTAAGGAGATTCAGTCCAAAAGAGGAAAGTATGTTCCTTGGTTCAACTTTATTTTTATTCTGGCGCTCTCGGTTATTCTATATTCGATTCATTTCTTTGGAAGTAATATGCTGCTTTTGATGATAATAGTTGCTCTTGCATATCTCATTATGTGTAAGACAGTTCAAGCAAATGCTCTTGCTGAGGAGCTTCTGGCCAGACAGAAGGATGAAACGGCTAGACTTGAGAAGATGGTAGAAGAGAAGGTCAAGGAGCTTCAGGCGGCTAATGACCACCTGGAATATGTATCCAATACAGATGCGCTGACAAAGCTCTACAACCGTAGATATGGTATGGAGCATCTGGAGAAACTTGTAAAGGATGGAAGTACCTATCCTATAGCGCTATATTCTTTGGATCTTAACTA
Source organism: Lachnospiraceae bacterium UBA3801 (assembly GCA_002368685.1). Classification (GTDB taxonomy): domain Bacteria; phylum Bacillota; class Clostridia; order Lachnospirales; family Lachnospiraceae; genus Eubacterium_Q. The sequence continues at coordinate 2,106 of DFEN01000143.1, read as the reverse complement.
TTTTAAACCGATTAATGATAATTATGGTCACGATATGGGGGACGTGGTACTTCGTGAGGTTGGTAGAAGACTTGGAAATCTAAAGCAGGATAGATGTATATCTGTTCGTATGGGTGGGGATGAGTTCCTCGTTATCTTCAAGAATGCTACTAATGAGGTTGCTGTTCGTGGAATAGCTGACCTGATATGTAAGGCTATGGATGAACCAATCGATGCAACCCTTAATACTGAAGATGGCAAAACGATGAGTCATACTTTTAATATATCTGCAAGTATAGGTATCGCAGAGATACCATCAGATACAAATGATATAGAAGATCTTTATAAGAAGGCGGATGATGCGCTCTACACAGTCAAGCATACTAGCGAGAAGAGTTCATATTTGCTGTATAGGGAAATGGATGAGTTTAAGAAAACTCATAACAAACAGGAACAGTAGATAGTTATAGGGGTATAAATAGGAGTTGGTATGAATAACAGATGGGTCAGAGCGGCAATTCCAGCGTTGCTTATTCATTGTTCCATAGGAACAGTTTATTGCTGGAGTACATTTAAGGAAGCGATTGCAAACCAAATAGGGGTCAGCACATTCGGGACAGGCTGGGCATTTTCACTGGCTATATTTTTCCTGGGAATGTCAGCTGCCTTTGCAGGAAAGATAGTAGAGAAGGATATTCATAAGTCTTCTCTTATTTCATGTATATGTTTTACTGTCGGTATGATTGGTACAGGACTGGTAATTCAGTTTATGAAGGGCGTTCCTGCACTAATTGGTATATATATATTTTATGGATGCATAATGGGAATAGGACTTGGAGTGGGATACCTTACTCCGGTAAAAACTCTTATGCTATGGTTCTCTGATCAGAAGGGACTTGCTACAGGAATTTCTATCATGGGCTTTGGACTTGCCAAAGCTATTGCAACTCCAATTATGGAGAGACTTCAAACGGCATATGGAATATCGGCTATGTTCTATATTCTGGGAACCATATATTTCGTTATGATGTTTGCGGGACATATACTTCTCAGAAAACCTGAGGGCTGGGTTGAAAGTGATGATAAACATAGCGATTTCAAGTTATTAGAGCTTTTGAAGAATCCTATATTTATATTCATCTGGCTTATGTTCTACATCAATATACATTGTGGACTTATGCTTATAACTTATGAAAAGCAGATACTTCAGTCTACATTTAATGCGACAGATTTTGTAATTACTATAGTGGCGGTAGTCCCATCAATTACTGCAGCTTGTAATGCGCTTGGTCGTATAGGTTATTCGACTATTTCGGATAAAATGAAGGATAGAGTTCTTGTATATAAAATCATATTTGCAAGCTCTGTTCTGTTTACAGGCTTTACTTTACTTATGTGGCTTCTGTCAGAGGGAAGTGGATTATATAAGGTAAGTATTATAGCGTTACTAATGGTTATCAATCTTGGATATGGAGGCGGTTTTTCAACCCTACCTGCACTTCTTTCCTCTCGCTTTGGAATGAATAATATATCTAAGATACATGGTATAACACTTTCTGCTTGGGCAGTTGCTGGACTTACAGGTAACAATATGTCTGAAGTGATACTGAAAGCTACAAGTCCAAGTGTTGCGACTAGATGCTATGATCTTCTTCTATTTGCAACTATAATTCTTTATGCGATTGCATTTGTATTTAGCTTCTTTACAAATAAGAAAAAAGAGAACAGCTAAAAACTAAAGCTAAAGCTAAAGACCATTAAGGTTTACATAAAATTCTAGGAGGAAAAAGATGGTTAAGTTGTATGAAACAGGTGCATACCTTGTTAAGGGTACTGAGCTCGTTACAGATGAAGCTGAGCTTGCCGCTAAGGGTGTGAACACTAGCAAGGAAGAGGCTAGAAAGGGTACTATAGCACATGGTATTCTGACAAGCCATAATACATCAGGAGATGAGGAGAATCTCAAGATTAAGTTTGATAAGATGACTTCTCATGATATTACATTTGTAGGTATTATTCAGACTGCTAGAGCATCAGGACTTAAGGAGTTCCCTATACCTTATGTTCTGACTAACTGCCACAACTCACTTTGTGCAGTAGGCGGTACTATAAATGAAGATGACCATA
>DFEN01000089.1 GCA_002368685.1 Lachnospiraceae bacterium UBA3801 | reverse complement strand
GTTAGCGTCTTGCTCTCTCTAACCGGTTTTACAAGTGACTCCATATGGTCAACCTTAATTATATTTATTCATGGCCGAAGCAGCTCCAGCCATTATTATCTCTTCACATGCAAGAACAGCTCTACTGACACTATCTCTTACATCCTCTAGCTGTTCCTTAGGAAATCTTCCAAGTACATGATCTATCAGGTCATAGTTTTCAGGCTTATGTCCAACACCAATCTTGATTCTATCAAACTCTTCCGTTCCAATATTCTGAATGATATTCTTTATTCCGTTATGACCGCCTGCACTACCATGACTTCTGATTCTGATCTTACCTACATCCAGATCTATATCATCATAGATAATTATCAGATCTTCCGCGGTACATTTATAGAAGTTAAGGAGCTCCCTAACAGATTCACCACTTAGATTCATAAAGGTCTGTGGCATAGCGAGCACCACCTTTTCTGTACCTATGAAACCATGTCCAGTAACAGCCTTACATTCCTTCTTATTAAATGGAATATCGAAATGATCCGATATTCCTGTTATGGCCGAGAAACCCATATTGTGACGGGTTCCCGCATATTTAATTCCTGGATTTCCTAGTCCAACGATTATCTTCATTCTTTCCTAGCCTGCATGATTGCCTCAGCTTCTTCCAGCTGAGCGATTGTATTAACGCCTAATATCTCATTATTATCTTCAACAGGAAGAGCATTTATCTTGAGTCCAGCATTCTTGATGATTGCAACTGTATCTGTCAGATAATATTCACCCTGAGCATTATCATTAGTGAGTAGACCCAGGCTTGCATTTAGTGCTTCCGCATTAAATACATACATACCTGAATTGATTTCCTTCACTTCCAGCTCTTCTTCTGTACAATCCTTGTGTTCAACTATCTTGATGAAGTTTCCCTCTGCATCTCTGATGATTCTTCCATAACCAGTAGGATCCTCCATTATTGCAGATAAAACAGTAACTCCATTTGATTCATGCTTATGTTTCTCATACAGCTTATGAATAGTATCAGCTGTTATAAGAGGTGTATCTCCACAGAGAACCATTACATCTCCCTCGTTACCCAGAAGACTCCGAGCACATTTTACCGCATGGCCAGTACCCAGCTGTTCTCTCTGCTCTGCAAACTCAACGTAGTCAACTATCTCTCTTTTAACAAGCTGACCCTGGTATCCTACTATTACTATAACGTCCGTAGCACCTGCATCCTTAGCTGCCTGAATAGTGTAATGCACCATTGGCTTACCATCTACCTTATGAAGAACCTTTGGTAGATCTGATTGCATACGAGTTCCTTTTCCCGCTGCAAGAATGACTGCCTTAAACTTATCCATAGTATTTTCATACTCCTCTCAAAACCTTTATACAAACGAGTGAATTAAAGCTCTTTTTAAAACAGACGTATTATATCAGAAATGTATATAACAAACAAGCAGGTCTTTTACGACCTGCTTGCGCCATAAAATCATATTTAGTTTTATATAGCCGCTTCTTCTCCAGAAGTCTCCTCATACTTTGTAAGTATTAGCTCCTGTATACGGCTTCTAGTCTCGGAATTAATAGGATGAGCTATATCTCTATACTCTCCATCGGATGACTTGCGACTTGGCATCGCTATAAACAGTCCCTTCTCACCTTCTATAACCTTAATATCATGAATAACAAACTCATTGTCTATAGTTATAGAAACGACCGCTTTCATCTTCCCCTCTTTTTCCACTTTCCTTACTCTTACATCAGTGATTTCCATATCTGCTACCTCCCAAAAATACTACAGTGTATATCTAAAGCTCTTCTCTATTACTATCTTTGGATTACCTACCTCACCAGTATGAACTGTATTTGCCTTAATAGTATCTCTACTCTCAACTATACAATTCTCAATGTAGCAGTTATCACCGATATGTACATCATTAAGAATGATCGAGTTCTTGATAACACAGTTATTACCAACGTACACCTTCTTAAACAGAACTGAATTCTCAACAGAACCATTTATGATACATCCACTTGCTATAAGCGAGTTAGATGTGACAGCATCTCCATTAAACTTAGCTGGCGGAAGATCCTCAACCTTTGTATAAACACCAGGTGTTGTACGGAAGAAATGATCTCTTACCTCTGAATTCAGGAAATCCATATTAGTCTTAAAATATGAATCTATCGAGCCTATGTTTCTCCAATAAGAATCAAGGCTATAAGCGTTAATGCGCTTTACATTCTTATATCTGATAAGGATATCCTTAACGAAATCTGTTCTTCCTTCTGCAGCACATGTCTCCAAAAGTTCAATCAATTGACGACGTCTTACTACATAAACACCAATAGATGCGGTTGTTGTCTCTGCAACCAGAGGCTTCTCCTCAAAGTCCAGAACTCTTCCATTTTCTCCGACCTTTACTACACCAAATCTGGAAATGTCATCTTCATCAGCTTTTATTTCCTTTGTCACAATTGTGATATCGGCATTCTTAGCTATATGATCTTCCAGAACCTTATTGTAATCCATCTTGTAAACACCATCACCAGATGCAATTACAACATATGGCTCATGCGCGTCCTTAAGAAATCCAATGTTCTGATACAGTGCATCTGCAGTACCCTTGTACCAGTAGCTGTTTGTAGCCGTTATTGTAGGTGTGAAGATATAGAGTCCACCTTGCTTTCTACCGAAATCCCACCATTTTGATGAATTAAGGTGTTCATTCAAGGATCTTGAATTGTACTGTGTGTAAACAGCCACCTTCTGAATATGGGAATTTGACATATTTGATAAAGAAAAATCAATTGCTCTGTAGCATCCTGCCATTGGCATAGCTGCTGTAGCACGCTTTGCTGATAAGTCTCCCATACGGCTGCTGTTTCCACCTGCCAGAATTATACCTATAGCTCTCATATTATTCACCTGCCTCTCTGATTATTGAGCCTCCACCCGGTAGTAATCCATCAGGATAATCCTCAGGCGTAGTCTCTCCGAGAATAGCAGTATTCTTTCCGATCTTAACATCATCAGGAATAACCGAATTCTCTCCAATAGTTACGAGGTCAAATGCATAAACCGAAGGCTTATAGTCATTCTCTGCAGGCTCACCCACACCGAGCTCTACATTCTTGCCAATTCTAACCCCCTCAGCCAGGATAGCCTTGTCAATTATTGCTCCATCACCAATCTCAACATTGTTCATGATGATAGAATCCTTGATAACAGCACCCTTTCCAATCTTTACAGCCGAGCCGATAACAGACTTTTCAACGTTTCCATATATTTCAGTACCTTCTCCAACGATACTCTTTGTTACGCTGCTGCCCGGTGCAATATACTGAGGTGGTAGATTGTCACTCTTAGTATATATTCTCCAGAATTCTTCATATAAGTTGAATTCAGGAATAATATCAACAAGTTCCATATTAGCCTCCCAGTAAGAACCGAGAGTACCAACATCCTTCCAATAGCCCTTATAATCATAAGCAACTATCTTCTTGCCTTCTTCATGGCAAGCTGGAATAACGTGCTTACCGAAATCACATGAAGGTGTATCCTTCATTTCAATAAGCTTTTCCTTCAGAAGCTTCCAGTTAAAGATATAGATACCCATTGAAGCTTTATTGCTACGTGGATGCTCAGGCTTCTCCTCAAACTCCTGAATAACATTATTCTCATCAGTAATAACAACACCAAATCTACTAGCCTCTTCCATCGGTACCTGATAGGTAGCGAGTGTAACATCAGCATGCATAGATTTGTGGAAGTCCAGCATTACCTCATAATCCATCTTGTAGATATGATCTCCAGAAAGAATGAGAACATAATCAGGATTATAGTAATCCATGAACTCTAAGTTCTGATAAATAGCATTCGCAGTACCTGTGTACCAGGATGCATTATCTGAACTCTCGTATGGCGGAAGAACCGTAACACCTCCAAAATTTCTATCCAGATCCCAAGGCATACCAATACCGATATGCTGATTTAGACGAAGAGGTCTGTACTGAGTAAGTACACCAACGGTATCAATTCCCGAGTTAATACAGTTACTGAGAGGGAAGTCAATAATTTTGTACTTTCCACCGAAAGCAACTGCAGGCTTTGCAAGCTTTGAGGTGAGAACACCCAGACGGGATCCCTGGCCACCAGCAAGAAGCATTGCGATCATTTCCTTCTTTACCATATTGTCACTCCTTTTAGTATAATTATTGTGCCATTTTTGTAGCCTTGCGGCCACAATACAAGTCTTATATATTATATCACTTTACAAGGATTATTAAAACACTTTTTTGGATATTATTACTCGAAAATGTCTATTATTATATAGCGTTTTATACAAATTGCACAAAAATTTAAGGATAAAACAAAAATCAGCCTTTAAAACATACTAGTTTTAGGCTGATTTTTTGTCATTTTTAACAAAGATTTGTTATTTTTTGATTACTGTTTTCCAGTTTTTATAGCCTCTGTAACTGCTGTTGCAAGTCCTGTTATACCTGCAAGATCAGCTGGAACTATAAGCTTATTAGCAGGTCCTGCTGCTGCTCTCTCAAATGCTGCAAGTCCCTTAACAGCTATTGTATTCTGTGAAGGAGCTGCTTCATTCATCATCTTGATAGCATCTGCTTCTGCCTGCTGTACCTGACGAATAGCTTCAGCATTACCCTGAGCTCTCTGGATAGCTGCTTCTCTCTGAGCCTGAGCTTCCAGGATAGCTGCCTGCTTCTTAGCCTCTGCTTCAAGAATAGTAGCTTCCTTTTCAGCTGTAGCACGGAGGATTTTAGCCTCCTTCTCACCTTCAGATACTGTGATAGCTGCCTGCTTCTCACCTTCAGCTCTGATGATCTGCTCACGTCTCTCACGTTCTGCCTTCATCTGCTTCTCCATTGACTCCTGGATAGCTGCAGGTGGCATGATATTCTTAAGCTCTACACGATTAACCTTGATTCCCCATGGATCAGTAGCCTCATCAAGTGTAGCCCTCATCTTAGAGTTGATTGTCTCACGTGATGTAAGTGTCTGGTCAAGCTCGAGATCACCGATGATATTACGAAGTGTTGTAGCTGTAAGATTTTCGATAGCTGCAAGTGGATTCTCAACACCATAGCAGTAAAGCTTAGGATCTGTTATCTGGAAGAAAAGAACTGTATCTATTCTCATTGTAACATTATCCTTTGTGATAACTGGCTGTGGTGGGAAATCAGCAACCTGCTCCTTAAGGGATACTCTACGAGCAACCTTATCAATGATAGGAACCATCATATGAAGTCCCACGCCCCATGTTGCTGTATATGTACCGAGACGCTCGATAACATATGCATTTGCCTGACGTACAACGCGAAGTGCGCTGCAAAGCAGAATAATTGCAATTACTAAAATAATTATTAATGCTGGCATAATACTTAAAACCTCCTCAATCCTTGTATAGATTATTATTAATACCATTTATATTTATTATGGATACTTGATCCTAATAAATCAATTACATTACATCAGAAAGCTCTCTTCTGACAAAAAGCTTAGTACCTTCGATTCTCTCTATCTTAACAAGAGTTCCTTCTGGAATAACACTTCCGTCGTCTGACACTGCACGCCACTCCACATCGCCTATCTTCAGCATACCTGTACCGGCATTATTATCAACCTCTACAAGTATCTTCTCGGTACGACCAATCATACTATCAGTATTGGTCTTCTCGTTTCCGATAGCGAGATGTTTCTTGGCCAGCGGACGCATAGCCACAAGAAGTATCGTAGATACTACTATAAATGCTACAATCTGTAACCATAATGGTCCACCCATATATCCTATCACAGCTGAAACTATTGCGCCACCTGTAAACCATATAGAAGTTAGACCAAGGGAAACAATTTCTACTATGAGAGTTATAGCCGCAACTATAACCCAGAATATACCAAAATTCATACTTTTACCTTTCTAGATATTTATCTCTCTGCCATACCAGAAATATTGATTATTCCAAGCTTTCCAGTATTTACATCTTCACTTTAATTCTCCTTGTAATAATTGATCAGGCATCCGCTTGTAATAATAGTACGTTCATCATCTGTAAGCTCTCCCAGCTTCAGGGATATTTCCTTCATACCCTTATTAACGATATAAGCTTTGATAACTTCTGCCTTCTCTTCAACTGCCTTACGAATATCAGGAACAAATACATAGTCTCCATTCTCGAATCCGTATGGATTATCTAAACTTACATCAACTGCTGTGTCATCCATAATAAATGGAAGCATTCCCCAGTTGATAAGGTTTGATCTATATCTCTTAGTTGCATATTCACGAGCTATATTAGCCCATCCACCAAGGACCTTCTGACAAGAAGCTGCCTGTTCACGAGCAGAGCCATCACCTGGCTTAACTGCATAGATTGTACTACCAAATCCAGTATTCTTATGATTAACTGAATTGAACTTCTCTTTGATAACTGGCATAACCTGTTTGATATCAGGATATACCTCACAAGGATGTCCACCCTCTTCGCGAACTATCTCTAACTGGTGGAATTCCTTAGCACGTCCTACATACTCAGGATCCTTACGAGACAGTGTAAACTCAGCAAGTCCGATAGGATTTGATCTAAAGCTTGATGTCTCACCTGAAGGAATCAGCTCATCTGTTGTAGTAACTGGATCAGTAATTACAGAGCAAACCTTGAGCAGAAGATTCTCTGTAAGTGCTGGCATAGCTGGCCATGGCTTAATGTTTGGTCCCTGCTTCAGCTCTTCCTCAGGTTTTGCTTTCTTCCATCCATCATAAACTCTATTTTCATAGATTGACTTATCAAAGAAATATTTAGGTCCTGTATATTCTACATCTATATCTGTTGCTGGTGTAAGGAAGCCCTTATTAACAGCAGTAGCTGCAATTGAACGAGCATCCATAAGTGCAACGGAACTAATCTGTCCATTCTGTATCTTAGATCCTTCACGGTTAGGGAAGTTACGGGTTGAATGTCTGATAGAAAGTGCATTATTAGCTGGTGTATCTCCTGCACCGAAGCAAGGTCCACAGAAGGCTGTCTTGATAATAGCGCCTGTCTTCATAATATCAGCAGCACGTCCATTATTAACAAGCTCCATCATAACCGGCATACTTGCAGGATAAACATCAAGTGTAAATTCATCATTACCAATATATGAACCCTTAAGTATATCCGCCGCATCGCAAATATTCTCGAAGCCACCACCGGCACATCCAGCAATGATACCCTGCTCTACATAGAGCTTACCATCACGAATCTTATCTGTAAGCTTAAATTCAACATTTCCTGTCAGCTGCTTCTTACCATTCTCCTCGCACTCATGAAGAATATCTTTAAGATTTGCATTTAACTCTTCAATAGTAAATGTATTTGATGGGTGGAAAGGAAGTGCAATCATAGGACGAACCTTTGAAAGATCTACATACACAACACCATCATAGTAAGCAACATCTGCTGGCTTCATTTCTTTATAAGCTTCTGGTCTGTAATGAGTCTCGAACCAATCCTTAGTCTTCTCATCTGTCTTCCAGAT
>DFEN01000126.1:622-6898 GCA_002368685.1 Lachnospiraceae bacterium UBA3801 | reverse complement strand
TCCGTCGTCTTCTCACCATTTCTTATTTCCCCATAATCAGAGAATATGATAAGAGGCTTCTTAGTGTGTCTAAGTCTATTAACAAACTCCTCAGTATAATGTTCATCATATACATCATCCTGATGAGCGATTGTTGCAAGCTTAGTCTCAACCTTGCTAAGTCCGAAGTTCCAGTCCTGAGTTATACCACCCTCGCCTTCATTAATAAAAAGCGGAATATCATACTTCTTTGACATCATTTCGATATAATCGTTCGGAGTAGATGTAACCATTATTATTTCAGATCTTAGTGTCTGATTAACAAGAGACTGAATGCACTCTTCCAAGTACTCACTCTCTTTATATGCGCATATAACAAATGTATGAAAACTCGCTTTCATGGTATTCTCCTGGGTTTTTCTTCGAAAAATGCTACTTCCTCATGTTTCATCGTGTCATTATACCACTATTTACTAATCGCCTCCAGCGGTTTTATTCTAGAGGCCCATCTAGCTGGAAATGCTCCTGCAAGGACTGATACCACCACCGACATAGCTACCGCTCCGAGAATAAGCCACATAGGTGTACTCATAATCCAAGTACCTTCTGGCATCTCCATAAATTCAACCAGTCTTTTGTTGATATAAATATCCACAAGCAGCGCAAGTCCTACACCTAGAATTCCGCCAACGAGCCCCATCATCGCTGATTCAAAAAGAAACATGAAGCTGATATCATCCACGTCCGCTCCAAGCATCTTGAGGAGGCCTATCTCACGAACCCTGTCATATACTGCGGTCATCATTGTATTTACTATTCCTATTACCGCCACAACAGCTGCTATAGCCCCCAAGGCGCCAAGAATAAACTGAACCATTTTAATAGTTCTAGTAACGTTTTCCAGCATTTCGAGATTATTAACAACCTCGTATCCCATATCCGACAGAATCTTCGAAACACGTTTTACATTATCCACATTATCAACTCTTATTATTGCTCTATCATAGGCCCACATGTTATAAGGCTGGCCGTTTTTATCAAGAGGCTGTCCAGGAATCTTTCCCTCTACCGCTTCTTTCTTTAGATACATTTTCAGAGTGTCTATATCCGTATAAATGCTGTAATCATACTCATTATCTGTCTCGCCAACTATGCTGAGCTTAACAAAGCTCTGCGCAGCATTCCCTACTTCTTCACTCTCTGTTTCCGCATCTGACGGGGAAGCCGTTTCCTCTCCACTTGGCTCAATATCCTTTCTGAGCGCAAAGTCCATCTTCTTTCCAACAAGCATGTCATCCTTTTTCACACTCTTACTCAGCTGCTGCCACGTCTTCTCATTATAAAGAGAGGACCGGAGTCCATTTCCAATCAGAAGCTCTGGTCTGAAACCATTTCTCTCAGGCACAGTTCCTTCCTTCAAGCAAAGATAATTCATATATTCAGTTGGAACACCCTCGATATTTTCCCAGGCAATAAACCCACCTATCTTCTCTTGACCATCAGCTGTAAGCACTGGATAAACGCCGTCCACATGATCCAGCTTCTCCAGCTTGTTTATAGCCGAATCCGTGATAAGACGGTCCTTACGGCTAAGGCTCTGAGGATATATTATAATCTCCTTAGTACTACCACTTTTCTCTACATCTTCCATCATGGCTTTCTTTGCATTTAGTCCAGTTGTAAGCATTGCAACTATAGACATCACACCAATCATGATTCCAACAATTGTAAGAACAGTTCTAAGCTTTCGGAGTTTTATATTCGAGAGGCTAAGCTTAATAATATAGCCCATGATTTACTTCCTTCTATAAAGATTCTTTTGTCGCTTCGTTTCTCTATATAATAATCAATTTGTTCATTTTAATGAGAAGAGTTTCACTCAAAATTTTTCTCCAGATTCCTTCTCTTTATCAACCTTCTAATCACAAGGAGTATTACAGCAATGACTACGATTGCTAGAACAATAACCGACTTGGTCGAGCCACTCATATGCTTCGTAGTATCTTCCTTTATCTTAATGACATCAGAATAATCCTGCTCCAGAACCTCTATACTACCAAGCCCTTCCTTTACGGTATATTCATTTCCCTCAATATCTTCGTAGGTGATAATGAGATCATTATCATATTCCGTCGCGTCACGCACATCATCATGTGTCGTTGCCTTCGTAATAATATCAACAGTAGCATTCTTACCTGAATCAATATTTCCTATAAATGTTTTAGCATCCGCTATATTGTGTCCTTCAACTCTAGCGGTAACCTTATAAATCTTAGCCGCTCCAGTATTATTAATAGTTGAAACGATTTCAATGTTATCTCCCAGACGAATTTCTTCTTCGGCAATATATGTATCTGAAACAAGGACCTCTGTCTTAAGACTTATTGGCACATATATTGCGTCCTCTGATTTATAGCCACCGTTCCAGTCCTCATACTCTGTCTTAATCTTTATCTTGTAGGTCTTCTCCTCAAGTTTCTTAGTAGCTTGGAGACTAACTGAATATTCCTCTTCTGTTTCTCCCGCTAGTTCACTCACAAAGCCTGTTCCAACACCCTCTGCAGGTAGAAATTCTCCATTCTCAGATACAACTGAATACTTCAGATTCAGAACCTTGTTCTTACTGGTATTCTTCAGCTTGAATGTAACTGTAAATGTATCACCAGGGAATATGTCTCCCGATGAATCCCTCGCCTTTATAGAATATTCTGTCAGCATCACTCTCGGAGTCATAGCCTCAGAAATGTGAGACTGTCCCAGAGCTGTGACAAGGAACATTACGAGCGCTAGAATCGTTATTCCTATCTTAGTTTTGTTTCTGATATATTTCATAATCTTGCCTTTCTTCTTTTATGATGAAGATTTATTATCCAAAAGACTTTCATCATTCTCCTGAGCGGGTCAACTCCTCGCCTACATTTAGTTTCATCTGATTAAAGAATACATAGTTGGATCCACATAAAACCACAAAGGAGAGTAGGGCCGCAACTATTATTCCTGGCCAGAATACTTTAAACGGAGAATTAATCAAAAACTTAATTAATGTACTATACAAAATCCACTGAATCAGTATTCCAAAAATTATCCCCTGTATAGTCGAAACTATCCAGACTATTCCACCTTCTAATAGCACTGCTTTCAGGAGACTCCTCTTGGTCATTCCCAGGGCTCTTAGCTGTGCGAATTCATTTCGCCTCGTTTGTAAACTACTTATAGTGACATTCATGGTATTAAGAAGACTGATTATTATAAGAATAATAATTCCTAAAAGGAGATATATAACAACACTAGCTCCTTCCGTTAAGTTAAGGATACCTTCAAGATAACTCGACGTAAAAGAATTGTATATTGGCCCCTCTTCCTCAATGCCTTCATACCAATAGTTTTCCTTCTCTCTGAGTGCATTTTGAAACTCAATTTTTTGAAAATCTCTACTGAATATATTTGTCACATGGAACTTCATACCAACATAATCAGATTCAGTTCTTCCGGTCATCGAGAAAAACTTATCAAGCGGAACCACGAGAGACGGAAGCGTTGTAACCGCATTGGGATCATCCCTAATTATTCCTTCTATAACGTAGGTTTCACATTTTCCCTCTTCCACAAGTTTTTCCCTTGCGGAATTAATAATCCAAGCTTCTTTCCTTCTTGTTCCAATAATATCGGAATAATTGTCATATGGATTCTCTAGAGGATTCCCCTCTTCGTCCTTTTCATCCTTATGATTTCTGTCCCACTCATTCCTTTTAGAATGAATCTCGTCATCGAACTCCTTAGCTCTTTTTTTCTCTTCCTGGACCAAGCTATAAAGTTCCGCCGGATCAACCACTGTTATTTCATCACCAACCTTAAGATTAGTGAAACTGAAAGACTTTGTATCAAAGAATACACTCTGGGATTCATAGGACGATTCAGGAATAAGCTCAGCTTGATTTACAAGGAGCACTCCGTTATCCGAAAGCTCAGTCGTTCCATCCACGAGATAATCCTTATATCTGGCATAATCCTCAGAATCATAACCAACCAGACTTAACTCGGAACAAAATAGATTAGCGCTTTCAGAATCATCCTCTCTTCTTTCATTATCCGTCTCCATCCTGCCTTCGTAGTCAACTAAGCCTTCACCCTTTGCACGATATTCTTTCCTTGCTTCTTCAGCAGGCAGATTATTGCCTGCCCTTATGTATATGGAACCTTCTATGCTATCTCCACCATAAGTCTCATTTAAGTTATTAAAAATAAAGCAATTCTCCGCTGTATATAGAGTATCCTCATACATATATTTGGGACTTTCTATGCCCTTAGCCTCACTAATCGTCTTCAGCGCCTTAGGCGAATAAAGATCCATCTTCTGTTCCTCATGAGAGAAAATGTTATTTGTGTTACAGGCTATATACTGCTGATAATATCCCATCATCTTGTTTGTCCTAGAATAGAATTCATAGAAAACCAGCAGCACTCCACCAACCACAATAACGATTATCATTCCAAATGTAAGGGCGCCAACAGTCTTTAGGAAGTTACCATTATTTCTCTTTATATTCTTGTAGGCATAGTCTCCTTCCACACCAAATAGGAGTTTCCAGATACCACCCCTTCTACGTTTTATCTTCTTCGCTTTGATTCTGTAATTACCACGAACCGCCTCCGCAGGGCTAACCGCAAGAACCTTCTTCAGTCCATCACTAACAGCAAAATACATATCACCGTAAAAAGCGATTAGCAGGAGTATTACCGGTATGATATGAAAACCTATAGGATACTGTCTTTTCTCAGAATTGCATATCATAACACTTAATGGAAATCCCGTCGCAACCCCCGCAACAATTCCAAGTGTTTCAAGAGCCATAGATTCACGATATACAATGGCTCTTATCTGCTTCTTTGTGGCTCCGATGCATCGAAGATTTCCATAGTCCTTTACTCTTTCCATAGCAGAGATAGAGATATTATTTCTAAGAACTCCAACTCCTATGATTGCGAGGATAAATGAGATAAGAAGACCACCTAACAGCATCAGATAACCTACCCCTTCATTATCCTGGCAATAGGTCCAGGCCAGGAGATCATTTAGCTCCACATCCACGTTGTATGTCTTCTTAATATATTTCGAATAATGATTTATAAGAAGCTTCTGTTTTACATTTATGTGGAGTGCATTTGCATATACTCCTGAAGCCTCCTCTTCAGTCTGATAGGAATATGCCTTTCCAAGATATGCCGAAGAAACAAAATCCTCATTCACTACTGCTTCGATTGTATCCTTATCATCCGTGAGAACCAGAATCTCGAAATCATCCTCTTCCCTTGCTTCCTCTCTGCAATTTTCAACCCAGCAAACCATAGAGTTAAGAAACATGAAGAGAATCGTAGACACGATGAAACATCCAAGGACTGTGATGAAGGAACGACGTCTATTCTGTTTTAAATATTTACTTCCGAGGTCTTTATATGTTTCCATCAACAATTTCTCCGTCTTTGATTTTTACAATTCTATCTGCCTCTCGGGCAAGGTCCATATTGTGAGTAATTATTACGAGAGTCTGTCCGATGTCATGCACCGACTTCATGAGCAGGTCCATAACCTCCTGACCATTCCTGGAGTCAAGAGCACCCGTTGGCTCGTCTGCAAGAACCAGAGTCGGATTATTCGCCAGTGCTCTTGCGATGGCCGTTCTCTGCTGCTGTCCACCAGAGAGCTGATTAGGAAGATGTCTTCTTCTCTCAGAGAGACCAAGAAGCTCAATGATATGATCGATATATTCTTTGTCGGGTTTTCTATGATCCAGCAGTACCGGCATCTTTATATTCTCTTCAACCGTAAGAACAGGTATCAGATGATAAGCCTGGAATATAAATCCCACTTTTCTTCTTCGAAATATGCTAAGCTCATCATCGTTATACTTTGTGATATCCTTACCGTCCACAAAGACTGTGCCATCAGATGGAGTATCAACTCCTCCCATAATATTAAGAAGCGTGGACTTTCCACTACCGGACGCCCCGACCACGGAAACCACGCTACCCTTCTCTATATCAAGATTCACATTATGAAGGGCCAGCACCTGATTCTCCTTCTCTCCATAAATCTTAGTTACATTTTTCATTTCGACGATATTCATCCCTAATCTCCTTACAAATGATAATAAATCAACGAGTCGAGTTGATTCCGTTGTAATCAAACCCTGTGGCCCGTCGACTCCAAAATCTGTCCCTACTGAATAATTATAAGGTTCTGGTCTTACAACGCCGTGACAAAATAAAAAGCGAATCTTACAGTTTTGCAAGATTCGC
>DFEN01000126.1:0-517 GCA_002368685.1 Lachnospiraceae bacterium UBA3801 | reverse complement strand
TCCCCACTGGCACCATGCTGTCACTAGTCACGAAAAATCTTGCATTTCTAAGGGATAGTTGTTATACTCTGAAAAAAATAATGAAGAAACGGAGGAGACCGATGAGAAATATTTCTTGCAAATAGTATTAGTTAATAGCCTGAAGATTATGTCAGCATAATGCTGATAAGTTTTTTTGTTAGGAAAATCAGGCTACACTTGCAAGAAATAATTCATAGTGGTTTACTTTTTAGCACTTTGCACCGCAGGAATTTTTTCTTGTGGTGTATTTTTTTACGGAGGTGCTATATGTCATTATTACAAGTATCAAATCTAACCTTCTGTTACGAAGGAAGTTTCGACAACATATTCGAAGAGGTCTCCTTTTCTATCGACACTAACTGGAAGCTAGGCTTTATAGGAAGGAACGGAAAAGGTAAGACTACTTTTTTAAATCTTTTACTGGGTAAATACGAATACACTGGAAGCATTTCAACAGATCAGCATTTTGATTATTTTCCTTATAAGCTTTCTGATA
>DFEN01000033.1 GCA_002368685.1 Lachnospiraceae bacterium UBA3801 | reverse complement strand
GCCTGCTTCAAATCGATTATTCCGTCATTATTCCAAATTGGTTCAGTGGCACGTATTGCCTTGGCATATTTTGCCTTAGCAAATATAAAGTCAAGCTCTATTAGTGTTTTATAATCATCTCGAATATCTTCTCTGACAGGTGCAGCCATACGGCTGAGGTCGTAGAGAATCTTTTCTATTTCTATATGTTCTTCAGAATGCAGATCTTGAATGGTATTATTCAACTCGACTACCTGCATAGGCTCTATGAAAACTGTTGAGCCCGTTTGGGAGCGGTCGTGAACCATGCCTGGGAATGCATTTTTATATTCTATCTTAACAGGGATGCAGTACCTTCCGTTTCTCGTGGTAACGAGTGCATCCATCAGCATATCTCTATTGCTGGAGTTCTTAATTATTTTGTTTAAGGTATTATGAAGATTGGCCTCAGACTCCGTGATTTTCCTTCTGATAGATCTGAGGTTGCCGGAGGCATCATCTGCTATTTCGTCTGAGGAAATGATGCATCTTCTAATCTCACTGGAAATGTCCTCCAGAGGAACGAGTGAATCGAAGAGAGTAGTCAGAGAATCAAAGATTGCCTCTGAACCGCCTATGCTCCCATAGCTCTTAACCTCTTTAGCTGCTTCTAAGAGACTGGCTATATCCAGTAGCTCTGAGGTTGATAGAGCAGAGTCTATCTCAAGAAGACGAAGGCTCTCAGATACATTTGTGATACCGGTAAATGAGACCTGTCCATGTTTCTCTAGACGAAGGAATGCGTCACGCGTGTTCTGCTGGAGTGCCTCAATAGTTGAGATATCTCTGTAGGGTTTAAGATGGGATACCATCCTTTTTGCGCCAGCGGTAACTGCGTGCTGCTCAAGCTGCTCAAGTATTTTATTGTATTCTAGTACACGAATCGAACGCTTATTCATAGTCATTTCTCCAAAAGCCCATACCTCCCTTTAATATACCTTAAATAGGATAAAAATGGAAGAGGGAGTCGTGCCGATTTTGGTTGATAATATGCTCAGTAAGTGGTAATCTACAGAGGTATAAACTTTTAGAAAGAGAGAAATTATGCAATACATTAATACATTACGCGAAGGTGATGATATAACAGAGACATATCTCTGTAAATCTAAGAGTTCCGGCGTGGCAAAGAATGGTAAAACATTTTACAGCCTGGTCCTTCAGGACAAGACTGGAACAATAGATGGAAAGATATGGGAACTGTCAAATGCAATAGAGCATTTTGAGGCAATGGACTATGTTAAACTAAGTGCAAAGGTTACGTCCTTTAATAATAAGCCTCAGCTAAATATCAGACAGACAAGAAGAGCTGAAGAGGGAACTTACGATATTGCGGATTATATGCCAATCTCGAAATTTGATATAGACGAAATGTTTAAGGAGCTTCTTGCTCTGATAGACAGTGTAAAGGATGAAAGCCTTAAAACTTTGCTGAAGTCCTTCTTTGTGGAGGATGCAAACTTTGTAAAAGCCTTTAAAATGTCTAGCGCGGCGAAGAGTATGCACCATGCTTTTGTAGGGGGGCTTCTTCAGCATACCTTATCAGTTGCAAGAATAGCTGATTTTCTTGCTGGTTTCTATCCAATAATGAATAGAGATCTTCTGGTTACAGCGGCTATCTGCCACGATATTGGTAAGGTTAAGGAGTTATCAGAATTTCCAGTAAATGACTATACTGATTCAGGTAATCTTCTTGGACATATAGTTATGGGCGCAATGATGGTAAAGGAAAAAGCTGATGGAATAAATGGCTTTGATGAGACACTTAAGAATAATCTTGTGCACTGTATACTTGCGCATCATGGAAAGCAGGAGTACGGTTCACCTGAAAAGCCTAAGATTATAGAAGCAGTGGCACTGTCCTTTGCAGACGATACAGATGCCAAGCTAGAAGGCTTCAGCGAGGCTCTTGAGTCTGAACAGGCAGAAGGCGACTGGCTTCCATATAATAAAATGTTTGAATCAATTATTCGTAAAACAAATTAGTGGTTTAGTATAATATAGAATCTTAAAAAAGAAAGAGAGATCGAAAAATGGGTAAATACTTTGGTACAGACGGCTTTAGAGGCGAGGCAAACGAGAATCTGACAGCTGATCATGCATATCAGGTGGGTAGATTCTTAGGATGGTACTACGGAGAGGTTAAGCGTCAGGCGGGACTTGTTGCTTCACCAAAGGTAGTAATTGGAAAGGATACTAGAAGATCTAGCTACATGTTCGAGTATGCACTGGTTGCTGGTCTTGTAGCATCTGGCGCAGATGCATATATGCTTCATGTTACAACAACCCCTTCAGTTGCTTATGTAACAAAAGTAGATGGTTTTGATTGCGGTATCATGATTTCAGCCAGTCACAATCCTTACTATGATAATGGTATCAAGCTTATCAATTCTCAGGGAGAGAAGATGGAAGAGGAGACTATAGAGATCATTGAGTCCTATCTTGATGGAGAACTCGAGATCTTCGGACAGAAATGGGAGACACTTCCTTTTGCTAAGAAAGAACAGATAGGATGTACAGTCGATTATGTATCAGGTCGTAATAGATATATCGGTTATCTCATTTCCCTTGGACTTTATTCCTTTAAGGACATGAAGGTAGCTCTGGACTGCGCAAATGGTGCCTCCTGGAATATTGCAAAGTCAGTATTTGATGCTCTTGGAGCAAAGACTTATGTCATAAACGCTGCTCCTGATGGAACAAATATTAACCGCGATGCGGGTTCAACTCATATCGAAGGTCTTCAGAAATATGTAGTAGATAATGGTCTCGATGTTGGATTTGCTTATGACGGTGATGCTGATAGATGTCTCGCTGTAGATGAAAAGGGAAATGTGGTTGATGGTGATGCTATCCTCTACATTTGCGGAGTTTATCTCAAAGAGAAGGGCGAGTTAATGAATAATACTGTTGTAACAACAGTTATGTCGAACTTTGGACTTTATAAAGCATTTGATGAGGCTGGAATTGATTACGCTAAAACAGCAGTTGGTGATAAATATGTTTATGAATATATGTCACAGAATGGTTGTCGTATCGGGGGTGAGCAGTCTGGTCATATCATCTATTCAAAGTATGCAACTACAGGTGATGGAATACTTACATCCCTTAAGATTATGGAAGTAATGCTTGCAGCTAAGAAACCACTTTCTGAACTGACAGCACCATTTACAGTATATCCACAGGTGCTTAAGAATGTCAGAGTTACTGACAAGAAAGCGGCTCAGGATGATGCAGATGTTCAGGCTAAGGTAGCTGAGGTGGCAGAGTCTCTTGGAGATTCAGGACGTATCCTGGTTCGTGAATCCGGAACGGAACCACTTGTAAGAGTAATGGTTGAAGCTGAATCAAAAGAAGAGTGCGAGAAATACGTTGATTCTGTAATAGATGTGATACAGCAGAAGGGTTACGTGGTAGAATAGAGTAAATAGGGACGGTTCTCTTTTGCTCACTTCCTTTAGAAGCGAGCAAAAGAGAACCGTCCCTATTTACTCAGGAATCGTCCCCACTGGCTCAACGGCTTAAGATGTATTCGTCAAACTGATTCAGAACCTTCTGTTCTGCTTCGTTGACTCCATCGGATGCGCCAACGACGTTCTTGAGTCCGTCCTGCATGCTTCTTAGAGTATCTACTGAAAGGACATCTAAGTAATCCTTTACCTCGTCCCATGTGATACCATGCTTCATTGATAGATCCTTTACTTGATGCAGAAGGGTATCTGGTAGATGAAACTCCTTGTTGATGGCAGCGATATTAAGATCCGCCTCCATATATTCATCTAATGATACTTCTCCGTCACAAGCGGCTGCATAAGTAGAGAGAGCCATGGTTGCAAGACAAATATCTGTAAGTGCTCTGGACTCTTCTACGCTATATGTTTCCTTTTGCTCAATGTCCATTTTCTTTATAACTGAATCAAAAAACCCCATATGTACCTCCTATATAAAAGAAATATATTTATATGATAAAAATGTTTGTAACAAAAGTCAACTGCGAAAAATGGTGAATTAGATGGATAAAACAAACGATATAAAAATGGAAAATACTAAACCGCTTGGAGCAAGACTTGGAGAGGCAGGCTTCTGCATCTGCTATTTAGTTTTTGTCTTGATTGTTGCAATTTTCATGCATAATAAGGAAGTGAGTCTCTTCGCAGAGTCAGGGCCATCGCCGGATTATTATAGATATGGCTTTGGATTTTTGATGGCAGCCCTACTGGGCGGCGGAGATGCATTTCATCTGATTCCTAGAATAATAGTAAATATCCGCGGAGATATGTGGAAAAAACAGACTTTTCTCGGTGCTGGCAACCTGATATCTTCCATTACTATGACGCTATTCTATAATATTCTTATCGCAATGGGAGATTCGATGGAATATAGCACAACAGAATATAATTATGAAATAGAAAAAGCCATACTGGTTTTAACAATAGTAAGAATTATTCTGCTTCTATTCCCTCAGAATAAGTGGTACAGCGAGGAGCCGGTTAGAAAATGGGCAATCATAAGAAATGTACCTTTTGCTATTATAGGTTTACTCACAGTGGTTGGAGTCTTTAATGTAATCAGTCATGCTAATAACTATCCAGCGACATTTTACGTGAATATTATGATAGCAGTA
>DFEN01000064.1 GCA_002368685.1 Lachnospiraceae bacterium UBA3801 | reverse complement strand
GCTATCCTTAAGGATAGAGGTGAGTGCGACTTTGCTTACTCAGTAGGTGATAAAGGAAGATTCCGTGTTAATGTCTATATGGACCGTGGTAACATGGCTGCGGCATACAGAAAAATCGATACGATTATTCCTAAGCCTGAGCAGTTAGGCCTTCCACCTGCAGTAGTTGATCTTTACAAGAAAAAGAGAGGACTAGTACTGGTTACTGGACCTACAGGTTCTGGTAAGTCAACAACACTTGCTTCTATTATTAATAAGTGTAATGAAAATACAAGTAACCACATCATTACTCTTGAGGATCCTATTGAGTACATACATCATCATAAGAAGTCGATAGTTAACCAGAGAGAGCTTGGAATGGATACACTTTCTTTCGATAATGCGCTTAGAGCTGCACTTCGTGAGGATCCAGATGTTATTCTCGTAGGAGAGATGCGTGATCCAGAAACTATTCAGATAGCTATCACAGCTGCTGAGACTGGTCACCTCGTATTCTCGACACTACATACTATTGGTGCTGCGGCTACTGTAGACCGTATCATCGACGTATTCCCTCCACACCAACAGCAGCAGATTCGTATTCAGCTTGCGATGGTAATCGAGGGCGTTATATCACAGCAGCTTATTCCAACTGCTGATGGACATGGAAGATGTGCAGCCTTTGAGGTTATGCTTGCGACGTCTGCTATTAGAGCTCAGATCCGTGAAGGAAAGACTCATCAGATAGAGTCATCTATACAGACATCACGTAATGTTGGAATGGTTACAATGGATGATTGTCTGGTAGAAATGTTCAGAAATGGCCAGATATCAAAGGATAATGCACTCCTGTATGCACAGGATCAGCTAACCATGAAAAAGAATTTGTATTAAAAGAGTAATTTATGTGTACTTTTTGTGAAAAAGGTTGAATTATTCACAGTTTATTCATATATTATTTACAAAATAGTTGCAATCTTATGTTAATTATTGTATAGTTTTGTAAGTATATTATAAAATGTTCTAATTAGGGGCGGAGGATAGAATATGGCAAAGTATGATTACAGAGCTATTGACGCCAATGGTAAGGTGAAAAAGGGTACCATTGAAGCAAATAATGAAGATACTGCTAAGTCAAAGCTACGTGCTGAGGGACTGAGTATTACTGAGTTTGGCGACAGTAAGGATATCTCGTTTAGTCTTGGCAAAAAAGGTGTTAAAAACAAAGATCTGTCAGTTTTCTGTAAACAGTTTGCAGCTGTTCTAAGAGCGGGTGTTCCTGTTATATCAGCACTCGACATGATGGCAACAAGTACTGAAAACAAGACATTAAGGACAGCTATTGAAGAGGCTGGAACACATGTTCAAAAGGGTGGAACTCTTGCAGAAGCTCTAAAGCTTAATCCTAAAGTATTTCCTGAAATGTTATCTAACATGGTGGCTGCTGGTGAATCATCAGGTAAGATGGAGATTTGCTTTGAAAGAATGGCTACTCAGTTTGAGAAGGATGGTCATATAGAAGGTAAGATTAAGTCAGCAATGATGTATCCTATAGTTATACTTGTTGTTGTAACTGGCGTTGTTATTCTTATGCTTACATCTGTTGTACCTACATTCGCAGAAATGTTTGAAGAAATGGGTGCGGAACTTCCTGTTGCCACACAGATGCTTGTAAATGGATCGAATTTCCTTACACATAGGTGGTACATTGTTTTACTTATTGTGATTGTTTTAGTTGTTGGCATCAAAATGTTTGCTCAGACAGATTTTGGTCAGAATTTTAATGGTAACGCAGCTCTTAAATTGCCTGTATTCGGAAACCTTAATGTCAAGACTGCTGCAGCAACATTTTCTAGAACCTTCGCAACACTTCTTGCTTCTGGTATACCAATGGTAGATGCGGTTGAACAAACAGCAAATGTTATGAAGAATAAGGTTATTAGAGACAAACTTAAGGATTGCAAGGTTCAGGTTATGAGAGGTGTTCCTCTGTCTAAGCCTATTAAGGATATGCAGATTTTCCCAGATATGCTTTCACAAATGATGCATATTGGAGAAGAGACAGGCAACATCGAAGATATGATGGAAAAGGTTGCTGATTTCTATGAGGATGAGGTTGATCTTGCTACAGATGCTCTTACATCTGCGATGGAGCCACTTATAATCGTGGTTATGGCTGTTGTCGTTGGTGCTATGGTAGTTGCTATTTATTCACCTATCCTAAGTATGTACGATGCAGTTGATAGTTATTAAGATTCTTGGATATTCCGACTACGTCGAAATATCTTAGATATAAGTGAAATATTGCCGGGCGAGCGGCCATATTATACACTATTTATATTATTAAAAATCTATATTTAAAGGAGAATGAGATTATGAAGAATAAGGGTTTCTCACTTGTTGAGCTTATTATCGTTATAGCTATTATGGCTATTCTTGCTGCAGCTATCGCTCCAGCACTTATCCGTTACATTGATAAGTCTCGTAGATCAGATGACGTTGCATCTGCAGAGACAATTAACACAGCTACACAGGCTGCTCTTGCAAATGAAGAGGCATATGATGAGGTTCAAAAGGCTATACCTACATCTGGTACAGTTACACTAGCTAAGGCTACATGCGGTTCTGCGTTTACACAGAGTAATACTTCTGCTGATATTTCTGGTAATATGTCAACATTCCTTGAAGAGATTAATTCTTCTTGTGGTGGCGCTTCACCAAAGCTTAAGTATAAGAAGGGCTTTAATAACAAGAAGCCTGATACATGGGTAGTTGGTGCAAATGCTGCAGGTAAGCCAGTTGTATGGCTTGGTGTTTCAGGTGCTACTGATTGGGAGCTCCAGCCAGAAATTTGTAAGGAATACAAGTAATATTAACCTATAACAGGATAAGATTTCGGGGCTCGTCCCCTCGAAATCTTGTCTTGTAAATTTTTTTGTTAAATTAAAAATCAGCGGTTTTTATTTACTTCCTTTACACCTATATTCATGAAGTGTAGATGTAAAGGGGGTAGGCCGCTCATATAAGAGGTCTCGTGCCTTTATAAATAAAAACAACTGAAAAGAAAAATGAGGGAGGCTATAGAATGGCAAAGAGTAATAGAGTCTTATCAATAGACATTACGAATGAAAGTATTACTATTGTAGAGATTACAGCGGCTCAGAAGAAACAGACCTATATCCATAAGGTTCTTATATTTGAGACACCTGAGGATAGCTTCGAAGATGGTCAGATAAGGGATTTGGAGCGTATAGCATCAGAGATACGTACACAGTTGGCGAGTGCAGGTATCTCAAATAAGAATGCTGTATTTGTAATGAATTCTACAAAGATTGTTAACAGAGAGGTTGTTATACCTGATGTTCCTGAGAAGAAGATACCTCAGTTGATTAATTCAAATGCATCAGAATATTTCCCTGTTAATAACATAGAAGAATATGTAATAGCTAACACTGTTCTTGAACATTTTGTTGATGAGAATGGTAATAAACAGCAGAGAGTTATGGCTGTTGCAGCACCTGAGATGATGGTAAGGGGTTATTATGACCTTGCTCAGGCTGCTGGTCTTAAGGTTCAGGATCTTGATTACATAGGTAATGCTATGCTCCAGCTTATCAAGACTCAGACTACAGAACAGTCAACAACAATGGTAATTCAGCTTGGTGCTGAATCTACTGTGCTCAATGTTGTTAATGGAGATAAGCTTTTACTTCAAAGAACAGTTCCTTATGGAACTAATCCAGTAGTTAACGTAGTTATGCAGGAGAAGGGTGTAGATGCAACTACAGCTATGACAATGCTTCAGAATGAAAGAATTATCACAGTTGATTTTGATGATAATG
>DFEN01000074.1 GCA_002368685.1 Lachnospiraceae bacterium UBA3801 | reverse complement strand
TATGCTGAGGAAGATAGACAGATGAAGGCTGCTGTTACAGCACCTGCTGTTGATTGGATAAGATATTTCCCTGATACATCCGTTGATCTTACTTCTGATTGGCAGACCTATGAATTCGAGTTTGATATGAAGGATGAGACAGATGATAAGGGTCGTGTTGAGTTTAATATGGGTAATCAGGACTCCACTGGAACTATTCATATTAGGAATGTTAGACTCGAGAAGGTAGATTAATAAAAAACTTGAATAAGGAGAAAATGTATGAAGGTTTTTGAGGGATACATGCATGGAATAAACCTTGGTGGATGGCTCTCACAGTGTGACCATACTAAGGATAGATATGACAATTTCATTTTAGAATCAGATATAGCCAGAATCAGTGAATGGGGACTGGATCATATAAGGATACCTGTTGATTATAATCTGGTTGAGGATGAAGAGGGGAACTATAAAGAAGACGGTTTTTCATATATCGATAAAGCTATAGATTGGTGCGAGAAGTATCATCTTAATATGGTTCTGGATCTTCATAAGACTTATGGCTTCAGCTTCGATAGCGGGGAGCAGGAGTCAGGATTCTTCGAAAATGAAGATTATCAGGAAAGATTCTATAAGCTTTGGGAAGTGTTTGCAAAGAGATATGGTCACCTGTCAGATAGACTGTGCTTTGAAATGCTCAACGAAGTAACTGATAAAGAGTACTGTGAAATATGGAATAAGATTTCTAGAAAATGCATCGAAAGAATCAGAAAGTATGCCCCCGATATTCAGATATTACTTGGTGGATATTACAATAATAGTATAGAGGCTCTGAAGGATCTGGATGTTCCATTTGATGATAAAATAGTGTATAATTTCCATTGTTACGAACCGCTTGTTTTCACACATCAAGGTGGTTACTGGGTTGATGGAATGGATACATCCTTTAGAATGCCATTTGATGTTACATATGCTAAGTATGATGAGTATACACTGCAGAATCTGAACAGATACGCTGAGAGATTTGATACTTATGATGCTGATAGTGTCATGGGAGTAGAATATTTTGAAAACATGATGCAAGAAGCCATTAGGGTCGCTGAGGAACGTGATGTAAAGCTTTATTGCGGTGAATATGGAGTTATTAATCTAGCTACTCCTGAGGATACTGTGAAGTGGTATCGTATGATATGTAGCTGCTTTGATAAATATGGAATCGGAAGGGCTGCATGGAGCTATAAGGAAATGGACTTCGGCCTGGTGGATGATCATATGAAGAGCGTTTTTGATGAAATGCTTCAGATCATATAGTTTGTAACAGCTGCTGAAGTTACAAAGTATTCAGGAGCTGGAAATGAAATCTAATATATGGAAGAAACTTTTTATAATAGAAACGATACTGGTGGTATTCGCCAGTATCGTTTTGTTTGTTTATATAACAAAACCTGATGAGGGTAGCGTAGAAGATGGAAGTACCGCTGTAGAAAGTTACTATGTAGATAGTAATAATTTGAACGTGGATGTAGAAAATAGTACCGAAACAGATAGTATAGAAAGTACTAAAACAGATAGTGATAACGTAGATAATATCCAGACAGATATTGACGTCGAAGAAGTGAAAGATAAGATTATTTACATGCCGGGTGTTACAGAAGAAATGAGTGATCCAGAGTATTGGATAGATATACAGGAAGAACCGGATAAGGTTCTTATTACAAAGCCGCAGATTGAAGCTCTAAATAAGAAAATAGTTGAGACCTCAAGCTGTAGAATGTATGACTTAGAAAGTTACTCTGAGGATGAGGCGGAATTTGGAATCGTCGTACGTCAAACGGATGTTAAGGGAAGTCCAACTAATTCTTTGATGAATGGTTCGGATGCGAATTTTGATGACAACCAGCTAGCGGGTGCTAAGGTAAATGATCCAGTTTGTATCATAGGACATTCTGAGGATGATTCCTTTTATAAGGTTAGAACTCGTGACTATGAGGGTTGGATTAGGTCTGAGGATGTTGCCCTTTGCTCTAATAAGGAAGAATGGCTCAAGGCCTGGAAGTTTACAGAGGAGGGGAATTTCGTTGTTGTTACAACAGATAGAATATTTACTGAAGATAATAGATATACTCCAGATACTTCAAGGATGGTACTTACTATGGGAACGGTACTCGAGCTAGTTGATAAAAATGATATATCCTATGAGGAGGATGGAAGAGCACCCTTTAATAGTTACATGATATATATTCCAATAAGAAATTCAGATGGAAGCTACGGAAGGACTGAAACTCATCTGCCGGAACACTTGGGAGTGAGTGTCGGTTATCAACCTCTTACAGAGAGAAATATTATAAATACGGCTTTTGAATGTTTAGGTGACATTTATGGCTGGGGCTCTTCTCTTAATTCTGAAGATTGCTCAGGATATATACAGTCGATATATAGAACCTTTGGAATAATAATGCCGCGAGATACAGATCAGCAGGAGCTTACTCCTTGTAAGAGAATTATTCTATCTGGACTGGGAAATAGTGACAGGAAAGCAATGCTAGACGAGACACCAACGGGTACAGCACTTTATATGAAGGGACATACAGTTATGTATCTTGGAGAAGTTGATGGCAATCATTATTGTATCAATTCCTCTGGATCTGTTAGGGGGGCTTCGGGTGGAAAGCTGAAGACCAGGACTATAATGATTAATTCTATTGATCAGACACAAATGGTTAGTACAGGTGCTACGTGGACAGATACATTTACAAGTGGAATAGTGTTATGGGAAAAGGCAGAATAATCACAAAAATAGTTTACATAAGTATTATGGATAAGTATACATAAGTTAAGAAAAGGAACATTTTTAGGCAAAAACTAAAAAAACGTAATAAAAATCATAAAAAACTTAATTTTATTATTTACAAATATATATATTTGGTTTATAATTCTGCTTTAGTTGGATAAAGTGATTTATCAATGAAGAAAAATTATATAAAAAGGAGAAAACGCTATGTCATACGTTGATGAGGTACTTGAGAA